>JAOUBJ010000008.1 GCA_029860345.1 Candidatus Zixiibacteriota bacterium
TTCACCCTTCGACGCCGGCGAGGGTGAGGTGGGGGGGGCTCAGGGTTAGGGGGGGCGCTCAGGGTGAGGTTGCCAGAAATCTTAGGGGAGATTGGTGGATGCTCGCTGTAAAGGGAGATAGATTCCCGCCTACGCGGGAATGACAGGGGGGGCGCGCGTGGCGCGGGAATGACAGGGGGGACGCGCGTGGCGCGGGAATGACAGAGGGGACGCGCGTGGCGCGAGAAGGTGATTTATCACCCTTTGACTGCGCTCAGGATGTCAGGGGGAGCGCACATAGCGAAAAGGACAGGCTTGCCTGCCGGCCCGCAGGCACAAATAAATTGACACAGCGGCTCACTGGAGTGTATATAGACAGAAGAACATTATGGAAGGGAAATCTACTTGATAAGCTTGCGTAAGCTCCTGCCGCTGTTGGCACTGACAATCTGCCTGGGGGGTCTGTATCTGCCGGGCTGCGATACTCTGGTTACCGAAGTCAACAACTTTGAAATCGCCGGGCACCCGACGGCCGAGTTTGGGATCGACTCTTTGAGCGTCGATTCCGGTTGTACGCCGTTGACGGTCGGTTTTGTCGATAAGTCGATCGGGCCGCGTCAGAGTTGGCTTTGGAAATTCGGTGATGGTGATTCATCGCTGGACACCAACCCGGTCCACATCTACACCACCGCCGGGACTTACACTGTTTCGCTGACAATACTGGATTCCACCGTCGATGAGGAGCCGGGCGCCGACATAGAGATTAAGAACCGGTTTATCATAGTGGGGACGACTGCCGACAGTTTCTCTGTTGACGCCGCCACAGGTTGTCCCGGTCAGGAGATCACTTTCACGCCCATCGACTATGGTGGTATTACCAGCTACAGTTGGAACTTCGGCGACGGCAGCAATGCAGTCGGCGACTCCAACCCGACCCACATCTATGATTCGGTCGGTAGTTTCGCATGCACCCTGACCGTTACCGGTGGTTGCGGCACCAAGGTTGTCGGCTACGACAGTCTGATAACCATCGATGCATGCCCGGTGGCATTAATCGCCGCCAATAAGCTCGAGGGCTGCGCTCCTTGTACGGTCTTGTTCGCCGACACTTCAGATTACAGGGGCGCTGCCAAGGATAGCGCCTATTGGCAAATCGGAGAAGATAGCTCCAACCAGGAGTTCTTCGAGTGGGTGTTCGACACTGCCGGAATATACACAGTCAGTTTAAGCGTATGGAGCGAAGGCGGGGCCGACGACACCACTGAAGTTGATCTCATAAAAGTCTGGGGACCCCCGGAAGTTACGATTGTGGCCCTTGGCCAGACCGAGGGTTGTCTGGATGATAACTGGCTCTTCTATGTCCCGTTCGAAGCGACCATTCCGGCCCATGCTGATACCTCGGCCTACGACAGTCTTATTTGGGTGTTTGGCGACGGAAAACGAAGTAATCCCAACGATCCACTGCCGTTCAAAGTGAATCATGCTTATACCAATGCCGGTGTGTATTCGGTGACTATTGCGACCTACGGCTCATGCTACGAAGACGGCAACGAGGCCCTGATAAATACGGTCGTTGATTATGTCTGCGTTTCGTGGCCATACGAATCCGACCTGGCCGGTTTCATTGTGGGACCGGATGCCGACACGGCGGCAGGTATTCAGGGGGATACCTCGGTGGTGTTCACTTTTACCGACACCACGCCGGGGAATATGCTGGGATGGAACTGGACTTTCGGTGATGGTCAATCCGCCCTCGGACAGGTGGTCACTCATCAGTATGCCGATAGCGGAACATACACCACTACCCTGGTAGTCGGCAACTGCTGCCAATCAGATACCATTGAGCAGACTATTGTCATTGATACGATGGACACCGGGGGAGCATTTCGCCGACACCGAGACCCATCGGCCAACCGATGACGTTTGCGTTCTGTTTCGCCCCAACCAGGTTTGAGGCGGCCACCCAACCCCACACTTGTCATTCCCGCGCCCCATTGTCATTCCCGCGCGCTTCTGTCATCCCCGCGCTCTTTTGTCATCCCCGCGCTCTTTTGTCATTCCCGCGCAGGCGGGAATCCATCCGTGGCGCACGAGGACGTACACCACGCCGTCAAATATTATCTCACTCACACGCCTAGTCCGATCCACTTCATGCTGAGTGAAGTCGAAGTATGAACTTCGTATGATGGAACACCCTTCGACTCCGCTCAGGGTGAGGATGTGGGATACTCAGGGTGAGGTTATGGGATACTCAGGGTGAGCTTGTGTAGACTGTTCGTGGATCGCCCGCGCGGTATTGCTAATTCCCCAGCTCAGCCTTGAATTTGGCGGTCAGGGCCGGCACGATCTCCATTGCGTCCCCCACGATGCCATAGTTGGCAACGTTGAAGATGGGCGCGTCCTTGTCACGGTTGATAGCCACGATTGTCTGCGAAGAACGCATCCCCACCAAATGCTGGATGGCTCCGGAGATGCCAACGGCGACGTAAAGTTTCGGATTCACGGTCTTACCCGTCTGGCCAACCTGCTGCGAATAGGGTGCCCAACCGGCATCGACAATGGCCCGTGAGGCGCCTACGGCACCTCCCATGGCGGCGGCCAGGTCGGCTACCAGCGGCAGGTTTTCCGGTCCTTTCATGCCACGTCCTCCGGCCACAATAATGTCGGCTTCGGTCAGGTTCACAGCGCCGGCCGACTCGACCTTGCGCTCGGTCACGGTCATTTTAGCTTCAAAGGCGGCAGCGTCGACAGTTTCAGCCACAACTTCACCGGCGCCATCTTTGGCCTCAGCATACATCTTGCCGCGCACGGTGGCAAAAAACGCGCCGCCTGTAGCAACCACCTGCGATATCACCGAACCGCCATAACTTGGTCGGGTGGCCGTCAACTTGTCGCCGTCCATAGCCAGGCCGGTGGCATCTGAGACCATCGCGCCACCGCACACGGCGGCCAAACGGCCCATCAACGATTTTCCGTAGAACGAGGCCGGACCCAGTATCACGTCGGGTGTATGTTTTTCGATCAATGCCTTGAGCACTTTGCAGTAGACTTCGTCATTGAACAGTTTCAAACTTTCATGCGTCACCGTAAGCACCTGGCCGCCGCCGCGGGTGGCCAGGTCGGCCGCACCATTGTCGCTGTCGGAAAGAAAGGCGGTCATAATATCGCCACCGAGCGATTTGGCGGCTTCGATCAATTCGTATGAGGCCGGTATTGGTTGGCCCTCTTTTTGAAGTGCGATTGTCAGTATTTTCATCGGTCTACCTTCAGTCTGTCGTTGTCATCCACGGTCACTTGGCGGGCAATATACACGGCTGGAACCGGCCGGTCAAGCCGGCTTTTTTGCGCTACGCGCGTTATTCCTCAATCACTGCTTGAGATTGTCGCGTGATGCGAAGCGTAGAACCCATTTATGGGTGCTCGATTTTCTCCCCGGTCATAGCTTCAATTTCGTTGAGCAGCCTGCTTTCAAGCTCGGACTCGGCAAAACTCGAGACCACCTCGCCCTTCTTGATAAGCTGCCCTCGTCCCGACCCGCCGGAAATTCCGACATCGGCCGCACGCGCCTCACCGGGTCCATTGACGGCACAACCCATGACTGCAACTTTCAAGGGCGTCTTGATATGCCTCGTTTTCGCCTCGATCGATTCGGCCAGCGGGATCAGGTCGATCTGACACCGACCGCAGGTGGGGCATGAAATGACTTCTATTCCATCAGCTTTCAACTCGCACGATTTCAGAATCTGCTTGGCCACGCGGACCTCATTCACCGGGTCGGCTGTCAACGATACGCGCATGGTATCGCCGATCCCCTGGAGCAAGAGCGCCCCCAGCCCGACCGACGATTTGATGGTGCCGCTCTCAAGCGTCCCGGCTTCGGTGATGCCGATGTGAAGCGGATAGTCACACCGCTCAGCCAGCGCAGAGTAAGCTTGAAACGACTTGGCCGCACTCGAGGATTTGACCGAGATGACGATATCTTGAAACTCCATCTCCTCGAGCACCGCCGCCTCGCGCAACGCCGCGTTGACAAATGCGCGCGGGTCGTCATGACCATACTGCTTGAGCAAGTCTTCAGGCAGAGAACCTGAGTTGACGCCGATACGAATGGGAACGCCTGAGTCTTTGGCCGCCTTCGTAACCTCGCGTACTTTCCAGGTGTCGCCGATGTTGCCGGGGTTGATGCGTATCTTGTCAAGGCCGGCTTCGATTGCGGCCAGGGCCAGCTTGTAGTTAAAATGAATATCGGCCACCAGAGGTCGATCTATCTGTTTGCGAATCTCAGGCAGACAGGCTGCCGCCTGTTTGTTCAGCACTGAGAGCCGCACGATCTCACAACCGGCCTCAAAGAGCTGGTTGGCCTGGGCCACGGTAGCGCCTACATCGCGAGTGTCGCTGGTGGTCATCGATTGAATCGATATCGGAAAGCCGCCGCCGATCAAAACTTCGCCGACTTTTACGGTGCGACTTTTTCGTCGTTTTGTAGAAAGTGTGTTGTCCATATCCATACTTGACCGACTGCACAGAGTGCTTTAGTTTAGGAGGTTCTACGCAGCTTGGCAACAGGAAGTTGAACGAAAATGATCTGGTTGAAACGAATTCTGCCGCTCGTGCTGATCGGCGCCGCGTGGTTTTCATATACCGAGTACACCGAAAACCGGATGGTCGAGAACGAACGGTTGGCACGCAAGTACGCCCTGGTGACGGCTCAAGTGTGGTTGGCCACGGCTGTCTATCGCAACGACAACTCAGGTTTTCTCAGGGTGCGAGATTCCCTTTGCCAGGCGTCCGGGTTCAGTTTGGACGAACTCAACAGCTATCTGCAAGAGCACAAAAAACGACCTGAGTTTTACACACCCTACGTGCGACTGGTAAAAACCTTTGTCGACTCACTCACGGAACCGGCCAGCGACAGCACCGGCGATTGATCACTCCTGCGCCTCGAAGGCGTTTGGGAAGTGCTCTAATTGACCATCGATAAAGGTCACGACGTCAAAACGCAGGTCGCAGCCCGTCACTTCTTGTTCGGTGATAAACTGCTGCGCCGCGCGGGTGAGATTTATCGTCTTCTTGGCATCGATACGTTCAGCCGGGTGGCCGAATCGTTTCGATGCTGCCGATTTGACTTCGACAAACACAATCAGATCTTCGCGCTTTACAATTAGATCGATCTCCAGCCTGCCGGCCCGCCAATTGCGGGCCAGTACTTCGTACCCTTGTTGTTCGAAAAAACGCGCGGCTAGTTTTTCAAAACCTCGCCAAGCCGGATCCGGTCGGCCGGAGGAACCGCCTTTGTCAGAAGAGGACATATTCGCTGACCAAATCGGCCACCGGTTTGAAAGTGCGACGGTGAATCTCGGAGGGACCGTGTTGTTTGAGTTCGTTAAGATGCACAGGGGTTGGATAACCCTTGTGCTGGGCAAATGAAAACGATGGATACAGCACCTGGTATCGATCCATGATCCGATCACGTGTGACCTTGGCCACAATCGAGGCGGCGGCTATCGCCCGACATCGCCGATCCCCGCCGATGATGGCGCACTGCGGCTGCGGAATGTTCGGTATGTCGAACTTGCCGTCGACCAGCACGAAATCGGGCGTTGGATTGATATCCATGATCGCTTTGCGCATGGCCATGAGCGAAGCTTGAAGGATATTGATACTGTCGATGCTCTCGCTGTCGATCACTCCCACCGCACAGGGCCAACCGCGCTCGACAATCTGGTCGAAGAGTTCATCACGGCGATGAGCCGAGAGTCTTTTGGAGTCGTCAATCCCAGCGACGGCATCTCCGCACGGTATGATTACCGCCGCCGCCACCACCGGGCCGGCCAACGGGCCGCGTCCAACTTCATCGACACCACAAATGGACTCGTATCCCTTTCCGACCAGCATCGATTCCATCTGAGTGAAATCGAAGTTGCCGTGCAAATCATCAAATGCGATCTTCATCTGCATAACCTAATGTTGGTCAATTTCAGGCTCGTGATCAATTAAATATTTCTATATTTGTTATCGGCGGTCAAGCCGTTTTATTACACTGTGTGATGCGAGACGACCGGTTCGTCATTGTGAGGTGTTGGCAGCGGCGGACACCGTGGCAATCTCGCTTGGTTGTACAGCGGTCATACCAAGCGGAGTCAATCTGTCATGCCGAGCGGAGTCGAGGTATGAGATTGCCGAGGTGGCCCACAGCTTGCTGTGGGATCGTCGGAATAATCTTGTAGTTGTCAGGAGGAGAAGCGTCCGGCCTGACCAACTGGTTTAGTGAGAAAATGAAAAAGAGAAGCAACGACAGATTTGAGTTTACGATCATCGCCGGAGAGTTGAAAGGCCGTCGCATCAACGCGCCCAACCTTGGGCATACCCGGCCGCCTTTGAGTAGGTTGCGTAAGTCCATCTTTGATTTCTTGAAACCGTATTTACCGGGTGCGAGTTATCTCGATCTGTTCAGCGGCACCGGATCGTATCTATTTGAGGCCGTGTCTCGCGGTGTCACCTCGGCGCTGGGCGTGGAGAGTGAAACCAAGATGGTCGAGGCGATCATGCGTTGGGCTGATAAGTATGACGTGGCCGACCGATTGCAGTGCCGCGAGGAGGACGTGTTCGAGGCCATACCTAAGCTCGAAAGTTTCGGACGGCTGTTCGACATCGTGATGATCGCACCGCCTCAGTATCAGGGTATGGTTGACCGGACACTTGAGTGTTTGAAAGCGCATCCGATAGTAGCACCCTCAGGTTTGCTTTTATGTCAGCATGATACATTGGAGACGCGCGACATTGACTTTCTCGACTTCACGATTGAGCAGCAGCGCAAGTACGGCAACACAACGTTTACAGTGTTGCGGCTGCAGCCCTAGCTCCGTCATTGCGAGCGAGTCCGTGTTTCGCGGACGAGCGCGGCAATCTCACTCTTAACGTGCGCGGTGTACGTCCTCGTGCGCCGCGTCTGACCTGCAGTGGCCCGGACGTTCGTCCGTGTTTCTTTCTTCAATCTTCGTAGTGCGGGTCCGTCTTCGCCTGCGCGCCGCGGCGTGAACCCGCCTTTGTTGGCAAGCTTGTAAATAACTTAAGCCGTAGAATAACACACCCCTGAATCCCCTCTCAAGAGGGGACTTTGAAGAAGGTCTTCAACCGTAGGTCGAAACCCCTGCGGTTTCGACATCACGCGCTTCGCGTGGTTCTCGTTTTGTACCCCACCTAAAGCGAAGCGACAGGTGGGTTCCTCTGTGTATGACAGGTTGGAAGCTTGATGTCGAAACCCGCCTGCGGCGGCCATAAATGGCATTTATGCCCTTCGGGCCAGGGTTTTCGACCTACAAGAGAAGGTGGTTTCCTGCCTTCGCAGGAATGACAGTCGGGGCAGACGAAGGCGTCTGCCGCCCACAGAAACAAGGCGCAGGGTCTCATCCGCCCGGGCGGAAAGGACCCAGCGCAACGTGTTGGGTTCTTCCTCGGCGGAGACAAGCCCCACCGCTACGCGAGGAACTTGAGATTGCCGCGTCGTCCCCCGCTGGCAGCGGGGGACTCCTCGCAATGACGGTAACTGCGAACAGTTTAAGAAGCCCCTAACAAAAAAAGCGCTAAGTGCACAGCAGATGTCCACATCTGCCATGAAACCCGGACTGAAGTCCGGGCCACCGACCCGAGCCGTCAGGCGGGGTCGCCTGACAGCACCCGGAAGAGGTTTGAGATTGCCGCGTCGTCTCCGCCAAAGGCGGAGCCTCCTCGCAATGACGTGATCTGCGTATGCGTAAAGCAACCTCCAACAAAAAAAGCGCCTCTGTATAATAACAGAGGCGCTTGATTTTCAAACTGACGAACAGGATGTTACTCCGTAGCGGCTCCCTCGTCTGAAGCAGCAGCAGCCTTGGCGGCCGCCGCTTTGGCCTGTGCCTTGGTCCCGGTCTTGCCTTTCTTCGAGGCGCCGACAATCTGCTCTTTAATACGGGCCGACTTACCGGTCAGCTCACGCAGATAGTAGAGCTTCTTGCGACGGACCACGCCCGAACGGAGGTGCTCAATCTTGGCCAGGTTGGGCGATTGCAGCGGGAAAACACGCTCGACACCGATCCCTGAGGACACTTTGCGCACCGTGAACGAGGCACCGGTACCTGAACCTCGGCGACTTATGACATCACCCTGGAAAACCTGAATTCTCTCTTTGTCACCTTCTTTAATTCGAACATGCACACGCACGGTGTCGCCTGTTTTGAATTCGGGGTGGTCATCCCGAGTGTGTTTTTTTTCAATTTGGGCTATACGTTTCATCCGGGTATCCTTTCTATCAACCCATCTCTTCTTTTCTTATCGTCATGTCTCCGGTTTATGTCACCGAAGATTCACTCGTCTTCTTCTTCATCCTGGTCGCCGGCCTTTAACAAATCCGGCCTGACTTCTTTACTTTTTTCAATCGCCTGGCGTTGCCTGAACTGCTCGATTGCCTTGTGGTCGCCGGACAACAGCACCTCAGGCACCGCCAAACCTTCATACTCGGCCGGTCGCGTGTAACAGGGCGCGCCCAGCAATCCTTCCATGTGTGAATCGTCCATAGCCGATTCGAAGTTCCCCATGACGCCCGGAATCAAGCGTGCGATGGCATCGATCAACGACATGGCTACCGGTTCGCCGCCCGATAGAATAAAGTCACCCAGCGATACTTCATCGATGTCGTACAGCTGGATCAACCTGTCGTCAACACCGAGATAGTGGCCACAGATGATCGTCAGCCGCTCACCAAGCGAATACTCGATCGCCTTCGGCTGCCCGAAAGTCTCGCCGGCCGCCGAGGTAAGGACGATTCGTGACCCGTTATCGATAGGTCCGTCCGAACGTCTCGGGTAACCCAGCTTCTGTAAGCATCGATCAATCGGTTCGATCATCAGCACCATGCCGCCGCCGCCGCCGAACGGTCGATCGTCGACGGTGTGATGACGATCTTCGGCGAAAGCGCGAAGGTTAATGATTTCGATTTCAAAGAGCTTATTATCAATCGCCTTTCCCAACAACGACTGCCTAAGGGGCTGTGCGAAGTAGTCCGGGAATAGCGTTACAATCTCAAACTTCATCGTCGTGAACCCGACACCTGATCGGTCGAGTCCTCATCAATTCGTCGGCGGTCAATAATCCGCCAGACCGGATGTGTCGATCAAAATGCGCTTGGCGATCACATCGATTTCCTTAACAAACTCACCAACCGCCGGCACCTGCAACTGTTTGTCATCGGCTGCCTGCACAATGTAAACATCGTTGGCCGGATACTTTTCGACATCAATCAGTTCTCCGATCTGTTGGCCGCTGGTTTGTTCAAACACATCGCATCCTATCAACTCAAAAACAAAGTACTCGCCTTCCGGCAAAGTCACCAACTCATCCTTCGGTATGGCCAACTCGCGGTTGGTCATTCGGGCTGCTTCTTCCGGCGATCCGACGACTTCGAATCTGATGACCGGTCTCTGGCCGATCAAACCGGCGGAAACGATTTTCATTTTTTCCCAACCGTCTCTCGACCTGACGTGGATCTCTTCCATGCCGTTGAACCTTTCGGGAAAGTCGGTGAGTGGCGTAATGTACATTTCGCCTTGCACCCCTCTCGGTCGGCCCAGTTTGCCGACGATGACGAGTTCATCCGATCCCACCGGTTATTCGAGAATTTCCAGGACCGCTCGCTTTCCTTGTCGAGCCGCCGCTGCCGCCAGTATGGTTCGGATGGATTTTGCCGTCTGGCCCTGTTTACCGATAACCTTGCCCAAATCACCCTGTGCTACACGCAATTCGTACACAGTAGTCCGGCTTCCGACAATTTCAGTCACATTGACCTGGTCGGGATTATCAACCAGATGTGTGACGATGTTTTCGACGAAATCCTTCATGGCAAAGTTCCTTTCTGCTTTCCGGTTGCGATGTAGGAACTGTAACATTTCCATGTGCAATCATCCGACAAACCAGGGCGAGTGACTCAGGCGTCTTTGCTCACGACTCCTTGTCCGGCTCGGACGCTTCTTCCGCCTCGGCTGCCGGCTCTTCAGCCGACTTGGCAGCAGCTTCCGCTTTTGCATCAGCTTCAGCCTTTGCTGCCACGGCCGCCTTTTTCATCTTCCGCGTCTTCTTGGGGCGTTCCGTAATGGTTGTCTTAAGGGAAATCTCCGAGACATCCTCTCCCTTTTTGATTTTTTGGTACTTTACAGTGTATCCGATTTGCGTTAGTAGCGATCTAACGGTATCGGTGGGGACGGCGCCCTGGTCCAACCAACGGGTCAGTCCTTCCTCCGAGACACTGATCTCTGCCGGTTTGGTGATGGGATTATAGGTGCCTAAGTTTTCAAGGTAGCTTCCACCCCGGGCCCGCCGCGAGTCGATTGCCACGATGCGGTAGAAAGCTCTTTTTTTGGCTCCCATTCTGCGAAGTCTAAGATGAACGGCCAACAAATCCTCCGTTTCTACTAATTGCCAAAGGCTCCGGGCATCAGCCCATCGGGAAGACCTTTGAACTTCTTTTTATTCATATTTTGAAACATCTTCTGCATGGCAAAAAACTGCTTGAGCAACTGATTGACCGCCTGCACCGAATTGCCGGACCCTAAAGCGATTCGTTTTTTCCGTGAGCCGTCAATAACGTTGGGGTGGCGGCGCTCTTCGATGGTCATCGACTTGATAATCGCCACCATTCGTTCCATTGCGCCCTCGTCTACTTTGACATTCTTGAGCGCCTTACCGACCCCGGGAATCATCCCCATTATTGATTCCAACGGTCCCATCTTCTTGAGCTGCTGCATCTGGTCCAGAAAATCTTCGAAGTCAAATTGGGCCTTGAGCAGTTTCTTCTGCATCTTCTCGGCTTTTTCGACATCGATAGTCTCTTCCGCTTTCTCGACCAGTGAGACAATATCCCCCATGCCGAGAATGCGCGAAGCCATTCGGTCGGGATGGAACGGTTCGAGATCAGAGACCTTCTCACCTATCGAAGCCAGCTTGATGGGACATCCGGTGACCGAGCGAATCGAAAGCGCAGCGCCACCACGAGCGTCACCGTCGAGCTTGGACAAAGCCACGCCGGTGATATCCAGACGACGATGGAACTCCTCGGCCACTTTGACGGCGTCTTGTCCGGTCATACTGTCGGCCACCAGGAGCAATTCGTCGGGATTGACTTGTGATTTGATCTCTTCCAACTCAGTCATCAGTTCATCATCAACATGCAACCGTCCGGCGGTGTCAAGAATGACCAGATCGATGAAGTTCTTCTCGGCATACTTGACGGCCTCGCGGCAGATATGCTGCGGCTTCTTGCCCTCAAGATGAAAGTGCTCGACATTGATTTGGTCGGCCAGGACTTTGAGTTGCTGTACCGCGGCCGGCCGGTAGATATCTGCTGCCACCATCAGCGGTTTTTTGTTCTTACGCTTATTGGCCAGCGCCAGCTTGGCCACCAGGGTGGTTTTACCCGAACCCTGAAGCCCGCAAACCATATAGACGGTGGGTGATTTGTCGACCGGTGCGATCGGTTCATTCTTGCCGCCCAACAGACCCACCAGTTCGTCGTGGACAATCTTGATGACTTGTTGACCGGGGTCGATAGATTTCAGGACTTCTGAGCCTATCGCTTTTTCTTCGACTGCTTTGATGAAATCGCGAGCGACCTTATAGTTGACGTCGGCCTCCAAAAGAGACCGCCGGACCTCGCGCATGGAGTCTTTGATATTCTTCTCGGACAGTTTTCCTGCACCGCGAAGTTTCTTAAAAACGACTTCAAGTTTGTCAGACAGCGACTCAAACATACAAACAGACTTACAACAACAGTTTTAGGCCGTACTACGGCCTGTACTTTACCACTTCCGGCAGGACCGCTTATCTATAGAATCACACCAAAGGTCCCAACCGGGTGGAATCGAGCCACCTAATATATGAAAACTGAGACTTTAGGCAAGAAGTTTATAGGGGGAGCACGGGGGGCTGAGGCTTGTCGCCAAGGTCTCCTATTTGTCTCTATTGCAAGAGGTTAAGAGTAGGATAGGTTCGTCTTCGCCGGCCCGCTGCGGCGCGGTTCCGCCTTTGTTGGCACGACCGTCGACAGACCTGCCCGACCAGAAGTCGCGTTCCGGGTCCATTCTACTCCAGCGTACTCACCACCAAGTCGATCTCGGTGTTGATATCAAGTTCGGTGCCGGCTGTCTCCGACTGTTCCAGAACAGTTTCCGGCAGGAGGTCATCGGCAAATCGACTGGTGACTACCCCGATCCGCAACTGCTTGGACTCAAGAATCGTTCGTGCTTCATCCAATGTCAATCCGGCCACCCTGGGTACGAAGGTAAAGTCTGCTCTCCGACCATGATTGACCATCAAAGTCACCTGCGATCCCAGCGCGATTTCGCTGCCGGCTGTCGGATAGGTGTGTACCACGAATTTCTCCGCGACGTCATCGGAAAAGGCCCAGGTGATCTCCCCCAATTCCAGACCGGCTGTTTCCAAATCCAAAAGAGCCTGGCGCACCGACAGTCCGGACAGGTCGGGGATACTCACCATCTTCTGTCCCGCGGAGATGACAAACTTGATGATCCGCCCGGTTTTGACTTTGGTGCCGGCTACCGGGTACTGGCTCAGGATCACCCCCTGAGGAATCCCGGGCGAGAACTCTTCGGATGAGATTTCGAAACGGAGGTTCAGATTGTCCAGCTCGATTCGTGCTTCGATCAGGCGTTGATCGGCATAATCGGGCAGCGTGAACTCCGATCCATGGCGGGTGATATTGGGCATGACGATGTCGTCGATGACGACGTACAAAAGAGCCAATACCAAAAGCGGTGCAACTACCCACAGAACGATCTTGCGCTTGAGCGTTCCGAAAGGCAACTGCTTGGCCAGAAAGCCAGAGCGTTGTTTTTTCAAGCGGTCGAGTCTGGTCGCGTGTAGCTGTGCCATGGTGTATTGATTATATAGGGGCAGCGCATCGGAATCAAGATTAAAACGTGGGGGTGGGTGGCCCGTCAGCTTGGGGATTCCGGTGAAGGCCGGAATCCAATTCTTGTAGGGTGGGTCCGTCTTCGGACACGCCGATACTGGCAGGTCTCTAAGAGTGGAGAGACCTGCCCTACTCTCAGCTTGATATCGAAGAAAAAGAACTGGATGCCGGATCAAGTCCGGCATGACAGAAGGGGCGCGCGAAGCGCAAAAAGGTGATTTATCGCTACGCCCGGCGCTTCAGGCGGGCGCAGAAAGAACCATCGAGCTTTTCATGCGTTGGATAGGTCTTGACAAATCCACGCTCGGTGACAATGGTATCATCGTAGAACTGAGCGGCCGAATCGACTTCGAAGTCGGGATGCTTCAATAACCACTCCTCAACAACCTGGTCGTTCTCGGTGCGGATAATCGTACAGGTGGAGTATACCAGAATACCGCCCGGCTTGACCAGCGTCGAGGCATGATCCAGCATACGTTTCTGAATCCTGGCCAGGTGCGTGATGTCTTCTTCGGTTTTGGTCCAGCGCAAGTCGGAGTTCTTGCCGGCCGTACCCCATCCTGAACAGGGCGGGTCAAGCAATACTCGATCAAACTGCCCGGCTTTGAATTCGAGCATATCGGATGCAACGGGCGCGATGATCTTGATACCCAAACGATGCGCGTTTTCGACCAACGGCACCAGCCGCTGATGCGATTTGTCAACAGCCGTCACCCGTCCCCGGTTGCGCATGCGTATGGCAGCGTAGGTTGCCTTGCCGCCCGGCGCCGCAGTTAGGTCGACCACCGTAGTGTTGGGTCGGGGATTCAATAGACGCACGGCTAACCCGGCCGATTCGTCCTGTACGAACACTTTGCCGGTCCGGATCAACTCAGCCTCCATCGGCAGACCGCCCGATTCGACATGTATGAACTCAGGCAAATACTTGCCGAACGAAAAATCGATTTCGTTTTCCTGAAGAAGTCTGGCCACCTCGTCCGGCTTGGACTTGAGGTAGTTCACGCGATAGGTAACTTGCGGTGGACGGTTGTAACGTTCGAGCAATGTTTTGGTTTGCTCCAGGCCGAATTCCTCGTAGCAATACCCGACGAAGTGGTCCGGGTAGCTGTAAAAGTCTCCCAGAAACCTTACCGGCTCCTCCTCAAAGTCGACATACTGGACTTTATTCGGTTCACGGATACTGGCTCTCAGAACCGCGTTGACAAGATTGGCCCGGGACCGGTCAAGCATGTGGGCGGCCAGATTGACCGACTCGTTAACGGCGGCAGCATCGGGGATTCGGTCGGTGAAGCGCAGTTGATAGAGACCGAGGCGCAAAATGTTGGACAGCATCAGCGGTAAGTCTCGCGAAGGCCGGGAGAGGTAGAACTTGATCTCGTGGTCCAGCCGTCGCCGCATCTTGGTCACGCCATTGACCAGTTGCATGAGAAAGCGTCGATCAAGCGGCCGGAATTCCTTTTCGGCCATCACGCTACTGACGGCATAGTCGGTTTGGTCTCCCTGTTGGATCAGGACCAAGGCTTGCAGCGCCGCGGCGCGGACCGGATCGACTTTGTGCGATGCTGGACTTTTGGCCGTATCTGTCATAGCTTTCACAACTCCATAGCCGGACGGATTGATCCGTCATCTTCCATCCGGTACATATCCTGCCGATGAAACGTGAAGGCCGGCACCATTTCACCCAGGTCGGGAAGCAACAGCCTGACCACTTCGGTCGGGCGCACGTAGACAGACTGGCCGACACCCAGCACCATTTCCAGCCGGTCGTTTTGATAGGTGAGATCATAGATTCCCGGACGGACATCGACAGTCTTGACTTCAGATTTAGTTTCACGTTCCACGTCGAGTCGTTCAGCCGTCATCAGAGCGCTTATCTGCCGGGCGATGGTGTCCTTGCCCATCGCGTTCAACCTCGCGTTCTCAGAGATTACGTAGACCACTCTGTTTAACGCCGCCGATAGAGACTGGGGCTTACCATAGACAACCTTGGCATCCAGAATCTCCATACCATCCGGCATGGTTCGCTTCAGGTTTTGTATCATATCAGGCATAAGATTCTCTTCAAGAGTTATATCGACATATTCGGACCCGGAAGTGAATCCTAAAGGCAGAGGAGGTCCGAACGACAATCTCATCGAGGGATTGAATCCCTGGCTGTAGGCGACCGGCACCGACGCCCTTCTGATGGCCCGTTCCAGAGCGCGCATGTTGTCAAGGTGCGACATGTATCTCAACCGCGTCGTTTTCCCCCAGCGCAGACGGACTCGATTTCTGGTCGGCGCCGAGAGAGTGCTTCGTCCGGCTACTTTCTTCTTGGCCCGGCCGAAAGTCGGTGACGGTTCGCTCCGCGGTTGGGGGGCAGCATTCGACGAAACCGGATCGTGCCTCTTTAACTGGTTGGAAGTGCGCTGCCGTTCCGCCTGCAGATGTTCAGCCGTCGGACCCTTGGCAATGTGCGCCCAGGGTAGGTCACTGCTGAAGGGAATCGGTTTTAGACAAGAGTCGAGGTCTATCCCATTCTCGTCCAAAACGGAAAACCAAAGCTGGTGATCGAAATCCTCGCTCCAGCCGTCGAAGCGCCCCCCCTTTTTGAATACCGTTTCGATGACATCGGCAAACCGTCGATCACCACGCCCGAGAACCGCCTGCAAAAGCGAAGACTCGACATTGTGGTGTTTGAAGTTGACCCCACGTACGCGGCAGTTGCGCTTGATAAACTGCAAACGGTTCAGTGTTTCGGCCACGGATAGTATCTCGTCCCACTGCAGCGGCGTATGCGGCTTGGGCGCAAATGGAGACAGAGTTATATTGATCGTCTTCCGACCCGGATACTCACGTCCGATGCGATATATCTCCTGCAGGATTGTGAGAATTCCGCGCAGGTCTTCTTCTGTCTCCGACGGCAGGCCGATCATGAAATAGAGCTTGATCGTAGTCCAGCCTTTTTCGTAGGCCAGCCGGATAGTGTCATAGATGGCGGCGTCGGTAACATCTTTTCTCACGAATGCGCGCAGACGTTCCGTGCCCGCTTCGGGCGCCAGGGTCAGACCGGACTTGCGGACACGGCTGGCTGCATCCAGCAGCGTGGCACTAATCGTGCCGGGCCGCAAGGCGGGCAGGGCTATTGAAACGCGCTGCGATTCGAGCCTGCGTGACACCGTGTTGGCCAACTGGTCGATCTGGGGATAATCGGATGACGATAGAGATACCAGTGAAACTTCGTCGTATCCGGTTGTGCTCATTTGGGTGGATATTTGCTGAAGGATGTCGTTCTGCGAACGTACCCGTACCGGTCGGTAGATGGGACCGGCCTGACAAAAACGACAACCCTGAGGACAACCGCGCATGATCTCCACAGCCAGATGTGGATGCACCGTTTCGATGAGTGGGACTATCGGTTGGCTGGGGTAGTTGGTTGGTTTCAGGTCAGTCATCAGTCGAGCTTGGATCCTGGCCGGAGCGAAATCTACCGTGGGTCGACCCTGATCGTCATAAAAGCGCGGCACATAGACTGAGGTGACTTCTTGAACCAACCGGGTCAGTTTTTCCTCGCGTGTTGCCGTTCTCATATCATGAAGCACCGAGAGCATCTCGACCAAACCGTCTTCGGCGTCACCTATGAAGAAAAGATCAATGAACCCGGCCATCGGTTCCGGGTTGTAGGCGGCGGGACCACCGGCGAAAACCAGCGGATGGTCATCCAGACGGTCCTTGGCGCGCAGCGGTATCCCGGCCAGGTCAAGCATGGCCAGCACGTTGGTGGAAACGAGCTCGTAGGTCAGGGTGAAACCAATCGCATCGAAAGCTCCGGCCGGTCGTGTGGACTCGAGCGAAAACAGGGGGATGTTCTCACGTCGCATGATTTCCTCGGCGTCACGATCGACGGCAAAGACGCGCTCAGCCAAAAAGCGGTCGTCTGAATTGACCAGGTGATAGAGAATCTGTAAACCGTAGTAGGATGAACCGATCTCGTACTTGTCGGGAAAGGCTATCAGGTAGTTGACACGACCTGAGGGCTCTTTGACGATCTGCCCCGGCTCACCGCCGGCATATCGGCCCGGTTTGACCACATAGGGCAGCAGCTTTTCTTCGATTAGAGGTCGCATACCAGTCAATACGTGCTTCGTTCACAGTTCACTTGCTGTACGATACCAGAATCGCAACGGGCGGGCAAGTGAGAACTTGGTTGCAGGCAAGCAGGCAAGCCTGCTTTTTCGCGCTATTCGCTCCTTAAGTCTGAAGCAGAGTGGCCGACAGATTGGGCCTTGCTGGAAATCCCCGGTGGCCGTCATTGCGAGCGATCCGCGCCGCAGGCGGGGCGGAGGAGCGCGGCAATCTCACGCCTCGACTGCGCTCGGCATGACAGGTGTACAATGAATTGAGATTGCCACGGCACGCAAGGCGCTCTTCAAAATGACGATTCCGTGGGTTTGTCAACAGACCCCTTGCTGTGGGAAACAGATTCTTCACTTCTTCGGCACCCCACCCAGAGGCTTTGCGGCGGGTGGAAACCTATCTGGTCAAAAGCCCGCACAGCCGTAGGTCAGGACCCCTTGTGGTCCTGACATCCCGCGCCCAAAAAGCCATTTATGGCCGCGGGATTCTTCACGGTACCCCACCCAGAGGCTTTGCGGCGGGTGGGATTCTATCTGTTCAAAGGGAACCCACCTGTCGCTTCGCTGCAGTTGGAATACCAGGTGTCGGGCGGGATCGCCCAACACCACTCTAATCGTGTGTCGGGTCACCGTCACGCCTTCGGCGGGATCAAGACCCAACACAACGGCGCGTTTTTTTTCAGTCCAATCAGGCTGACCTGCGTGAAATATTGAATATTCCGTCAACCCATACCGAAGAAATGAGTACAAGGTCTTAGACGTTTAGGAAGCTGTTCGAGACTGGAATGAAGCGAAATAACACAAAACCCAACCTGCTCCTGTCCTCACTGGCTTTGGGCGGCCCGGTGGATCATGGTACAAAGAGTGACGATTCCCCTCAGGTCTTGTTGGTAACCAACAAGCGGCCACGGTCGGCCGTCAGAGCAGTACGGTTCAGCCTGCTTGAAGGTCTCCTGGACGACCAGAATCGCCTACACAAGATCGATCACTCAGCCGATTCCAGCGCCAGGCATCGCCGTGGCGCCGGCGCCTTAGACCTCAGACGTTTTGTTCGCACAGTACCCTCCTGCGAAATCGTCCACTGCAACCTGGCCGAACCCGAAGCCTGGACAATGTTGGCCGTGGGTCAAACACTGGTTGCGCGTTTCTTTGGAAAAGCGGTCGTAGCCGACCTTGGTTTCAGTATCGACGAGGAGAGTTTTGAACATCCCCCATTGGCCCTCCGGCTGATTTTGGGTCTATGTACCGTGGCGGTCGTGACATCGGAACATGCGGCCACCATACTTGCCCGGCGCGGTGTCCACGTAGAACAGATTCCTGAGGCGTTGGCGCCTTCTGAGTTCACCGACAGAAAGGTAAACTCGGTGCAACCGCAAGTCCTGACAGTTTATTCGCAGGCTGATCGGAGCGCTACAGAATGTGTGGTAAGAGCGTTCAACTCTGTGAAAGCAAAATACCCACGAGCCGAAATGACGGTGCTTGCCGATGACTCGGACGGTGACGCCGCTCGACAACTGACAGGCGACGGCGCACGATCGAGCATCACTGTCGCCGCCGCACTCACCGCCGAGCAGACATCTTCATATTATGCCGAAGCAGACATGTTTGTCAACTCCTCGGTCGTCGGGGGGCTGCGACCGATGAAAAAAGCCATGGCATCCGGGCTCCCGGTAGTGTCGGCCGCAGGATTCTATCGGGACGAGTTGATCGTTGACCGTAGAAACGGCCTGACCTACCGTGAGAACGACCCGGGCGCGTTGGCCGACCGCATCATCGAGCTGGTCGAAACACCTCGATTGATCGGCGAACTCACCGAAAACGCCCGACTCTCTGTGGCCGATCATACCTGGTCCAGGATCGGCCGACGGTGGTCGAGTTGTTATCGAAGACTGCGCACGACACGTCGCACTGCCACTGCCGCTGCCGCCGGTCACCACTCGCACCAACAGACATAGACCGATACTGGCTTTTCACTCTTCCTGCGCTCCAGGTTTTTTTGTTGGACCTATCCGCTATCCAATGTACTATCGGCTGAGAGAAGTACGCTCGGTCCGGGACCGACGCTTAGTCGCTTGACCAAAGACGGACGTTGAGATTATGACGACCGATGCTCATCAGTTTGATATCGCCGTGATCATGCCGGTACTGAATGAAGAGAAACATATCGGCACCACCCTGGACCAGATTTACATGCAGGACTATCCGATGGACCGAGTGCAGTTGATCGTTGCCGACGGCGGCTCGACCGACAGGACCCGGGAAATCGTAAGTACTTTCAAGGATCGGTTCGGATCTTTGAAACTGCTGGATAATCCCAAACGGCTGTCATCGGCCGGCCGCAACGTGGGGGCTCGGAACTCGAATTCCCGGTTTATTCTGGTTTTGGACGGCCACACTCACCTGCCTTCCAAAACGCTCCTTAAAGACATGGTGGGTCTCTTTGAAAGCAGTGGCGCCGCCTGTCTGTGTCGCCCCCAACCGCTCACGCCGCCGGACATCAATGAATTTGAAAAATCCGTGGCTCTTTGTCGCGGTTCGGGGCTGGGCCACAAGCCGGGCTCGGAGATATACTCAGATATTGAGGCCCAGGTCGATCCCACTTCGTCCGGCGCCATGTATGTGAGAGAAGTGTTTGAGAAGGTTGGTGCCTTCGATGAATCGTTCGACGCTTGCGAGGATGTCGACTTCAACTATCGGGTTCATCAGCACGGTCTCAAGGCGTGGACCTCGCCGAAGCTAACGGTGTGCTATTATCCGCGCTCATCGCTGGGCGGTCTGTGGCGTCAAATGGTGCGGTATGGACGCGGCCGGTTTCGATTGGCCGAAAAACACAAACTCTTTTCGCCGGTCATGTCGTTGGCCGCCTCCGGAGTGGCCGGGCTGGGTCTATTGTTGCTGGTCTCCCTGGTGTCATCGTGGGCTGCCTCATGGTTCAGGACGGCCATCGGTCTGTACCTGCTCCTGGTCGTTTTTTACTCGGCCTATCTGTCGCAGCGACATCGTCACGTAGGCTGCCTGCTCCATGGTCCTTTGGTTTTCCCCACCATTCATTTCGGCCTTGGTTTCGGCTTTCTCTATGAAATCGTCAGCAAGCTGCTCAACAAACAACGGCCCCGATAATTGATCCGTGGGAACCGTTCGCGATTGACGTTGCGTATAAGAATTCGTCGCGCTATCTTGTGGCCATGTTGACGACCTTCAGCCATTCAAGCCTTGGAAGTTTTCGCCGTTGTCCGAAACAGTTTCAATTTAGATACGTCGACAAACTGAAAGTCCCCAGGGTTATCACGCCGGACACCTATCTCGGAACGGCGGTCCACCGAATCCTCAGAAAACTCTACAAGCTGGGCGCCGACCAGATAGTCATGCCTCTTGAAGAGGCTGTGGCCGAATACCAAACTGAGTGGAACAAAATCGATCTGGCCCATCTGCAGGTGCAGAGCGAGCATTATACTGTCGACGACTATATTCGAATCGGCGAAGATATGCTGAGGCAGCACTATGAGAAATACCAGCCGTTCAACTTCGGGAAACTTCTGGGGACGGAGCTGTATCTCAGTTTTGAACTTCCCAACACGCCGTTCAAGGTTCGCGGTTACATCGACAAACTCTGGCGTCGCGTCGACGGAACAGTGGAGATTTGCGATTACAAAACCGGGATGACGATTGCCAGGCCTCAAGACGAGGGTTACCGATGGCAGATGGGTATCTACGAACTGGCCGTGCGGGCGACCTGGCCACAGCATGAGACCATCGAAGTGGCACAGCACTTTCTGCGCCAGGATGAGATCGTGCGATATCGCATGACTATCGACGATCTTGATTTATTGACCGAGGATATCCGCAATGTGGTCATGGAGATTCATCAGGCCGATCGCACCCAGAACTTCCCGGCTCAAGAAAGCCCGATGTGTCGCTACTGCGACTATCAGGCGTACTGCCCGGCCAAACGGCATGAGCGAATGTTGGCGAAACAACCCGACGATCATCCTCCCGACGGGACCAACGAGGCCGAGCGATTGGCCGATCTGGCTGATCGCTATCTTGCTCTGTACTCACAGAGCAACAAGGCCAAGGCAGAAATGGATGCACTCAAGGAGGAACTCCGCCAGGTAGTACGCGACGGTGGCCCCACCAAGATGGTCGGCAGCCTGGGCCACGTTGGTGTGAAACTGGGTACCGTGGAGAAATTCATAACCAAGACTCGCGACAGCGACGGTTTCGCCGCGCTGTCGGCTCTGGCGCGAGAGATGGGCTTCGATGAGTACTTTGACTTGAATGCCCGAGCGTTGTTTAAACAACTCTGCGCCACCAAGCGTCTAACCGACGAACAACGTAAGGCCCTGGCGCCTTTCGTGTGCAAAGAGGAAGAGTCACGAATAACCGCCAAACCTCTTCAACAGACGGACCCCGAAGATGAGTAGATGCCCCTCCAGGAAAACGGACGCATCAGACCGAAAGGCATCGATCGAGTGAAAAGACGCGAATTTATCAAGCGAGCTTCGCAAGCCACCGGTCTGGCAGCCGTGTGTGTCGGTGGCGGATGGTTCTTTCACGACCGGGAGTGGTTCAAGTATGAACCACCAATCGTGCACAAACCCGACTTCCAGATTGCTCCGGACAACGCCTATCCCCAGATATCACTCAGCCGCAACCAGGATCATGTCCTCGCCCTGAGAGATGCACTTGATGCTGTTGGCGGTATCGCGCGTTTTGTCCGGGCAGGTGAGCGGGTAACGGTCAAACCGAACGTCGGCTGGGACCGCACCGCCGCTCAGGCGGCCAACACCTCGCCAGTGCTGGTCGGCGAGATGGTCAGGCAATGTCTCGACGCGGGAGCGGCTGAAGTAATTGTTACCGACGTGACCTGCAACGAAGCCCGCCGGTGTTTCCTGCGCTCGGGAATCAAAGAAGCAGCCGAGAAAGCAGGCGCCAAGGTTATTCTTGCGGTCGAGGACGATTACCTGGTGATGGACCTTAAGGGCAGGCTGCTCACCAGTTGGCCGGTGCTGAGACATTTTGTAGAAACCGATCGGCTGATCAATATGCCGATCGTGAAGCATCATTCGCTGTCCATGTGCACCGTGGGCATGAAGAACCTGTACGGCATCCTCGGCGGTCGACGCAACCAGCTTCATCAGGAGATAGACCAGTCTATAGTCGACCTGGCCATGTTCAGTCGTCCCACCTTGACGGTGGTCGACGCTACCCGTGTGTTGATGCGCGGGGGACCGCAGGGCGGATCGCTCGACGATGTCAACATCGAACATTCGGTGATCTGTGCCACCGATCAAGTTGCCGCCGATGCCCGAGCGGTTGAGTTTTTGGGGCTGGCGGCGGCTGATGTTGCGCACATCGTGCAGGCCGAAAAGGCCGGACTCGGCTTGATCGATTACCGTGCGGCCGGATACAAAGAGAACCTTGGATGACAGTCGGAACGGTCAGGAACCTAAGACGTTTTTCGCAGGTTTCGTTTTTTGGCGTTTTCTGCTGGCTGGTACTTAAGACCAATTTTGAAGTAGCCATTAGTCCCGACACAGTGTCTGAGGTTTTTCTTCCCTATCCGGTATCTATCGCCCTGCAATTCGATCCCCTGGTCGCTTTGACCACTTTGCTGGCCAACGGTACTCTCTTCAAGGGATTGCTGTGGTCCCTGGCGGTCTTGATCCCCACTATCTTCCTTGGTCGGTTTTTTTGCGGTTGGGTCTGCCCTTTGGGAACGCTGAATCATTGGATATCCGAGATACGCTCGGAACGAATCAGCTTTCGCGGTAAGGGAAAAATCGAATCGAATCGCTACAAGAAGTACCAGCGCATCAAGTACTACATATTTCTGTTCATGATCGCTGCCGCCCTGTTCGGCACTCTGCAGTCCGGTCTGCTCGACCCGCTACCGTTGATGGCTCGTTCCATAGGTACCTTAGTGTTGCCGACAGCGCATGCCGCAGCCGATGGTGTGCTGGGCTGGGTGAAATCCTTCGGGTTCAAACCGCTGTCCGGTGCCGCCCAGTTTGTTTACGATATGTTCGCACCATTCCTGCTGAATTTCCGACAGGTACATTTTCACGGCATCGTCAGTATTGCGATTCTCTTCGGTGGCATCGTGGTTACCAACCGAGTGTTCACCAGGTTCTGGTGCCGAGGTCTTTGTCCGCTGGGTGCAATGTTAGGTATCTTTTCGCGATATGCGACTTTCGGACTGCAGAAGGATGAGAAGAGTTGCGACCATTGCAACCTCTGTCTCCAGAGTTGTCAGGGTGCTGACAATCCGGATGTGGGCACACGCTGGCGTCAGACGGAGTGTCATGTCTGTCTTAACTGTCAGGCGGCATGTCCGCAGGGTTCGCTCGACTTCAAGTTTTTCCCGACGCTTGAGGGCACCAGGACAAATCCACCCCCCAATCAACGAGTAGATATCACCAAAAGAAAGACCGTTGCCTCGCTGGCTGCCGGGGCTGCCCTCTTCCCTATGCTGCGCTCCGGCGATTCTTTTGAAATCAACGCCGACTCGCGTCTGATTCGCCCACCCGGCTCGGTGATCGAGGATGATTTTCTCGCCCGCTGTATTCGCTGCGGCCAATGCATGCGTGTCTGTCCCAACAACGCCCTGCATCCCACCCTGCTGGAGTCCGGTCTGGAAGGTGTTTGGACACCTATCTTGATTCCAAAAGTTGGCTACTGCGAACCTTCATGTACACTTTGCGGGCAGGTCTGCCCCACCGGTGCTATCTTAGAACTCACTCTTCTGGAAAAAGTCGGTGACAAAGAGACGCCGGCGAACCGGATCGGCACCGCATTCTTCGATCGTGGTCGCTGCCTGCCGTGGGCGATGGCCACTCGCTGTATCGTGTGCGAAGAGTGGTGCCCGACCTCCCCCAAAGCCGTCTACCTAAAAGAGGAACTCGTAACCGACCGCCAAGGCAAGGAAGTGCGTGTCCAACGCCCCTATATCGACCCCGATCTTTGCACCGGATGCGGCGCCTGCGAGTTCGCCTGTCCGGTGGTCGACCAACCGGCTGTCTACGTGACATCGGTGGGTGAATCGCGTTCGCCGGACAACCAGATTCTGTTAAGACGAAAAAAACCGACCACAATTCCACCGGGAGAAACGCCATGATACGTCCATGTCGAGTCATTCTTGTCGCCATAGCCCTATTGGCCCTCACTCTTGCTTGCTCAGGTGAGCAGACTGAAGTCGACACGGCAACCGTTGACCACCTGGCTGAGGCCTACGCCACCGTCGGTATCGACCGGGCTGCCCCACCGCGTCTGTTCGTGGGACAGGACCTGTATGAGTATATCAATGGCGGCGCTGAGTTGTACCATCTATATGGTTTCCAGGAAGTGGCCACCGCCGACTACAAGAAAGGCGCGACCGAAATGGTCGTGGACCTCTATCGTTTCGACTCGCCGCTCAACGCCTTTGGACTCTACTCCATGCTGCGACCGGATGAAGCAGATTTGACCCGGCTGGGGGTGGAGGGATTCTTGGCGCCGTCAAAAATCGAGTTTGTCAAAGGGGATCTTCTGGTGCGCGTGATAGGCTACGACGATTCGGACGAGACCGGGCTGGCCTTGATCAATCTCGCCGATGAGATCAACAAACAACTCCCCGGCGCAACCAAACTGCCGACCGCTTTTGAGTCGTTTCCATCGGCAGAGGTAGTCGACGGATCAGCCAAGTACTTCACCGAGGCGTATCTTGGCCAGAGTTTTCTGACCTCGGTGTATTGCCGTGACTACCAAATGGACAGCTCGGTGGTGACTCTGTTCTTGTGTCAGGCAGACGGGGGCGCCAAGCTGCTGGAGTGGTCCCACCGGGCAGAAGAAGCGGGCAAGCTGGTTGACGCCCCGGCTGATCTGACCTTTGACGATGGCAAAGCAATCGGTATCAACGACAGCTACTATGGCCAGATAGTAGCCGGTATTAAGGGCGGCCAAATGGTCGGCATGGTCGGTTTCTCCGTTGAACATCAGGCGTTCCTGGATGATTGGCTGGACGCAATCCAATAGGATATGACCGGATGACCGTTTGAGCATCCTTTCGGATCAGTAGCTTCGTGCGGTGATAATCGCACCCACCAAGGCGACGGCCAAAATGAGTTCGAGAGTCACGAGCAGTCCTGTAACTCCCAACATCGGCAACAAAAGAGTGAGCGTCAGAAGCGCTCCGATAGCCGAGCCCAAGACCTCCACGGCATAGCCGATACCTCGGTTGCGCAGGGGACGATTCTCGTAGTAACGCCGGGTGGCGGCCACGAAAAGTGAACCGGTGGCCAGAGCCATGACGAACAGGAAAAGCAGATGGTATCCAATGGCCGTTGACGGTTCGATGCGATTCCATGTCAAACCGAAAATGGCGCCTGCTAATATCAGGACCACAAGCGCCGGATACTCCAGGTGTCTGCTTTTCAACTGCTGGGCGTAATACGTTCCGACGGCCAAACCAAGCATGAAGGAGCCGACCAGTGCGGCCAGTTCCGAATAGAGCGATCCGGCGGTGGTCTGAAAAACATAGAACGAAAGCAGTTCCAGAGAAATAGAGATAAGTCCGGCCACCAAGTACATAAACAGGCCAAATCGACGACGACGATCCCGACCGACAGATGCGTAGGTTAACAAGCCGAAGATAGGCACTAGTCCCAGCGTATATCCGTATGGCTGTTCAAGCCAGAACGACAAGATCAATCGATCCCTGTCGCCCGTCGAACGGTACAGCGCCTGCCGGTGCGGCAAAACCGGTCTGGCTGCGCTGTTGACATCGGAGTCCGATGACAATGCGGAGGTAAGCCGCTCCCGTTTGAATTCGTTGAGCCGATCACGAAGAAAGCTCTCGCTCAGGAAAGTCGGGTCGTACTCAAGCCTGTTCATGCGAACAACCAGACTGTCTGTACTTACTCCGAATAACGAAGCGTTCGACGCCATCAACAAAGTCTCCCCCCCCGGCCATACCACGACCTGATCGAAAGACGCCGCTAAGCTGTTTCGAATAATCGAGAGCAAGGCCGCCACATCGTCGCTGACATATCGGTCGGTGTCGTATGCTGTGGGAATGACAAGCAACCCACTTTCCGTCAGGAGCCGCTGTGTTTGCCGAAAGAATTCCGGTGTCAGCAATCGATTGGTTTGGTAATTGTCCGGTTCACCGGCATCAATGATTATCACATCAAATCGCTCACGCCCGGCCCGCTCGTTAATGAACGAGAGTGGATCGTCGGTCAGGCGGGTCACTCCGCCCCCAAAAGATGTTGCATTTTCGGCCGGCCCATTCAGGCTTCGACGTGGGTCTACCGCGGTAAGGTGCAACGGCTCCAGGCGCAACGTCAACTGAGCCAGTCCGAATTCGCTGCGACCGAAGTAGAGGATTTCACGAGCCATTGGCTGGTAGAGCATGGCCGGCAACAGCAGGTTCTCCGCCGTCCGCACATCCGGGTGCACCGCCTCCACTTTGTTGTCGGTCAGAAGTACGATCATATTGTCACGAGAAAGCACGGTCTGCCGACCGTATGGGGTGTCGAACGACTGCACCACGTGGTAGGGCTGGTATTTTATGCCGTCGAGAGCACTATCAATCCGCCCTGCTATCCATACCGATCCGAACAGAAGGCCTGTCGTGATCAGTGTGAACAGCGCCGTGGCCGCAAGGGACCTCTCCCTATGATTCAGCGTCAGGAAACCGACGGCGACCACAACAACCGCCAAAGCCAAAGCCATATTTGACAGGACACCTCGGCTGAACATTGCTATCAACACACCGCCCACGAAGGCTCCTGCGCCCTCCCACAGATAGACGGTTACGACGGCGCCCTCACTGCCCCATCCCTCCTTCGCAATGACCGAAAACAACCAGCCTGATATCAGGCCCGGCGGTAACATCACAAGTATAGCCATGGCTCCGGCGGTAGCGAACGGGATAACCTGTCCGGCCACCTCGCTGACAAACAGCGGCAATAATCTGACCGCCGGTATCAACACGCACAAGACTGCACACCCGGCTATGAACAAAGCAACGGCTCCGGGCTGATGGGTGTCACGTCCGCCCAAATATGAACCAAGAGTTACCGCCAAAAGCCATCCAAACAAAGCCAGACCGATGAACAATTCATCGCCGTTGAACGATGAGACAAGTTCACGCAAGAGCAGCACCTGTCCTGCGACCGAAAAGAAGCCGAGCAGGAACGGTTTGCCCTTGGTCATTTAGAAGACTCCGGGGAGCAGGCGCCGACAGTGTTGGCATCTGCCGACTTTTAGATCGTTCCTGACAATGCGATAGCCGCGTCGCTCTATCAGGACTCTGTCACATCCGGCACAGTAGGTCGATTCGGCCGCGTGACCGGGAACGTTTCCGAGATAGACGTAGTGCAAGCCTTCACTTTTGCAGATAGCGTGGGCGCGTTCAAGTGTTTCAAGCGGCGTCGACGGCAGGTGACGCAGCAAATACTGCGGATGAAAACGGGAGAAGTGAATTGGAGTATCACAGCCGAGATTGCCTTTTATCCATCGTGCGAGATCGGTAAACTCCTGGTCGGAATCATTCAGCGTGGGTACAACAAGGTAGACTATCTCCAACCACACTCCCGCCTTTTTGATTTGTATCAGAGCGTCCAATACCGGCCCGAGTTCACCGTTGACGATCTTTCGGTAGTAGTCCTCTCGAAACGACTTCAGGTCGACCTTGATCGCGTCCATTTGCAGGCACAATTCGGCCAGAGGTTCTTTGTCGATATACCCCCCGGTTATCATGACCGATGATACACCCTGCTCATGAGCTCGTTGAGCGATGTCATACATGTACTCGTAGAAAATCACCGGCTCGGAATAAGTGTACGCTATCGTTGGGACGCTCCGCTCCTTACAAACCTTGACCAGCTCATTGGGCGGGAGATCCGCGCTGTCTATCTGCTCCGGACGCGCCTGGGATATCTCCCAGTTCTGACAAAACTTGCAGTTCACGTTGCATCCGGCCGTGGCCAACGAAAACGCTTTGGTCCCCGGACGGAAATGATACAGCGGCTTTTTCTCAATCGGATCGATATTCAGCGAACATGGTCGACCGTAGACAAGCGTGTAGTAGGTATCCTTTCGGTTTTCACGAACGCCGCAGTAGCCGCGCTCAAGATCGGTGATGCGACAGTGCCGAGGACAAAGCCGACACTCGATTCCACCCTCGTCGAGCTTCTTGTAGTGCCGTGCTTCCACCGACGACAGATTGTTGCCGTTGTTAAAAGCACAGACGTTCTGGACACCCCCGAGCAGCTCCGGCCAGAGTTCCGAGTGCGAAGCCGCAGCAACTGCCGAAGCAGACCCCATACACTTAAGAAATAGACGCCGCTCCATCAGAAGAGCTTCCCTTCCTGTATGCGACCCTTGTCGTTCACCACTTGCACCCGCAGGTCGATCTTCGATATGTCGGCCGTACCTAAACCATGAGCCTGCGCCGTCTGAAGATACCTGGCCGGACGATTCGCTTTTTCAAGCGACGGCAAACCAGCCTCCCTGCGACAGTGCTCCACAATCTCAAGACCGACACGATCAACGGCCACAGGATCGTCGGACAGCACGATGCCACCATAAGGAGCTATGAAGCCGGGATCATAACCGGGTCCGTTGCTGTACTGCACCTGCACGGCGTTGATGATAGTGAGGCGGTTCCGGGTGCGAATAGGAACCATAAGCGAAACATCGGCCACATGCGGATCACAATTGTTGCCATGAAACTTATTCGGATTGTTAATGGCTCCGAACATGTTTTTCATACCACCGGACAGACCGGCAATTGAATGGTCTTTCAGCACCGGCAGATTGATGTTGCCGGTCACAGCACTTTCCAGGATGCGACTGATCAAACTTGAGGACTCCCCCGCGCTATGGAACTCATAACCGTAACCGACACCGTTGGCATCGGTACCCAGACACCGTCGGCCGAGATTCGAGGCGTTCAGCTCAAATCCAGCCTGCTGCAACTCGCGGCTGGTGCGCTCCCACACCACGACATCGTTGGGCTGCCATCCGGCATTCTCAAGAATATCAGCCAAAGCACCAACCAACGGAACCGGGGTCGAGTTGAACTTCCCGGTCAGGCAGTTCGTTTTCAGACCTACCGCACCCTTGGGTAGCAGTTTTTGAATAGCTGCGATCACCGACGTTTGATTAGTTAGAGTGGTCAGACCACTGGAGACCAGTTGCTTATATTGGGCGAGATTCAATCGGTCGCCTCGAATCCCTGCCTCATGCCTGACTACAACAACTTGGCTCATACAGATTATAGTATGCAGGGGGCCATGCCTGTCAACCCCTTTTTGACTCGTAACAGTAGGCTGTTGATTGTCCCCGGGCGACATGCGAGAGTTGAAACAGTTCTATCCCGCGTCGTTGCGAACGAGTCCCCCGCCACCGGCGAGGGACGAGAGCGGCAATCTCATGTGGTGTCGCGACGAATCCGCCCGACACCTATAGTTCGCCATATTGCCGTCAGGCGAATCGCCTGACAGCACCTTCGCATCTTCCAGGGAGATTGCCGCGGCCACGCGAAGAGCGTGGCCTCGCAATGACGCTTTGGGTGTTCTGGGGCAATCCGTCAGGCCAGCTTTTCCAGAAGCTCCTCGGAGATATCGAAATTGGCATAGATCTTCTGAACGTCGTCAAGGTCCTCAAGCATCTCGTACAACTTCATCATCGAGTTGGCCTGCGACTCTTTTTCGAGCTTGACCGAGTCTTTGGGAATCATGGTTACTTCGGCCGAGACCATCGGAATGCCCTTGGCCTCGATAGCCGAACGGACTGCGTCAACATCGGCCGGCTGCGTGATCACTTCGTAGGACCCTGACTCGCTCTTGATATCTTCGGCGCCGGCGTCCATGGCCACTTCCATGAGCGTGTCCTCATCGACCGCATCGAGGTCTATCGTGATCAGACCCTGCTTTTCGAACATCCAGGCCACGCATCCGCTGGCCCCGAGATTACCGCCGTACTTGGTGAGGGCATGACGCACCTCGCCGACGCAACGGTTCTTATTATCGGTAAACGCTTCCATGTAGAGGGCCACACCGCCGGGGCCATAGCCTTCGTAGTTGATCGACTCGTAGGTGACGCCCGGCAGTTCGCCGGTACCTTTCATGACTGCCCGTTTGATATTGTCGGCCGGCATGTTGGACCCTTTGGCCGCCGCGATGGCCGTGCGCAAGCGGGGATTGCCGTCGGGATCGCCGCCACCTTCACGGGCGGCAATGGTTATTTCTTTGATATGCCGGGTGAAGACTCTGCCGCGTTCGGCGTCGGCCTTCCCTTTTTTGCGTTTAATCGTCGCCCATTTTGAATGACCTGACATCGGTTCAATCTCCCTTTATCTGAACATTCTCATATACTCAACACACTATACGTCACTCCCAGACCTTGTCATTCCCGCGCAGGCGGGGTGGCAAGCCACTCTTTTCTCTGTTGCGTCGGTTCTTGCGGCTGCGCTAGCAGGCGTGTGAACCGACGGCTCCCACAGCAAGCTGTGGGCCACCCAGACCTTGTCATTCCCGCGCAGGCGGGGTGGCAAGCCACTCATTTCTCTGTTGCGTCGGTTCTTGCGGCTGCGCTAGCAGGCGTGTGAACCGACGGCTCCCACAGCAAGCTGTGGGCCACCCAGACCTTGTCATTCCCGAGCAGGCGGGGTGGCAAGCCACTCTTTTCTCTGTTGCGTCGGTTCTTGCGGCTGCGCTAGCAGGCGTGTGAACCGACGGCTCCCACAGCAAGCTGTGGGCCACCCAGACCTTGTCATTCCCGCGCAGGCGGGAATCCATCTTATCTGTCATTCTGGCGAAGGCCAGGCGGCAAGCCACTCTTTCGCGCTTCGCGCGTGGCAGTCATAGGTAGGTCTGTCTTTAGACCTGCCAAGTCCACCAAGATGACAGATTCCAGCCATTCAGAATAACAAATCAGCCTTTACTTGGCAAGAGGGAGTTGGGGGGCTGCAGCAGCTGTTTCTGCTTGCCTAAACCGGTCTACTCTCTGTTTCTTTCCGTCTGACATTGTTATACACAGAATGAGGATTGTCCACCATGCCCACTATATTCACGCAGATAATAAACCGCGAACTGCCCGCCAATGTATTCCATGAAACGGACGAAGTGATCGTAATTGCCGACCATCGTCCGCAAGCGCCGGTGCACTTGTTGATCATCCCCAAAACCGAATACAAGAACTTCTACGAGACACCGCCTGAAGCACTCGCCATGATGAACCAGACGGCCAAGATGATCGCCGAAAAGTTGGGTATCAGTGACCATTTTCAGATTCTGATCAATAACGGTCTGGGGCAGGAAGTGCCGCACGTGCATTTTCATTTCAAGTCCAACCGCGGCGCGGACAAGTTGACGTTCGTGCTGAGGTGAGGTTAGAAAGGGGGCTCAATGTCGAGACCCGCGCCACCGTGCTGCGCTCACCCCTCGACTCCGCTCGGGGTGACAAAACTGATTGGTTGAAACGAGTAGGGCAGAACCGCGTCTGGTTCTGCCGCCCTGGCCGCAGGGTCACACCCGCCTACGGCGTGCAGGACCCAGCGGAACCGGTGTGGCGGAACCGCTGAGAGGGTTCCGCCCTACTGTCTCAGCTACTCCCGCGCGATCTGAAGATTACGCGGGCACAAGAACGATCATGCTTCGACTCCGCTCAGGGTGAGGTTGGGGGTGCTCAGGGTGAGGTTTGGCCAAATTCTACTACACGGTCTCTGAATAATCTGCTATCTTCCGGGTAAGCTTGGCACGAATGACGAGGTACACAGCATGTTCTGCCCCAACTGTCGTTACGAATACTTAGAGACTGTTACCGTCTGCCCCGACTGCAACGAACGACTTGTCAGTCAACTTCGCGATAAGTCGAAAGAGTCTGATAGTTACGATGATTGGGTGCGACTGGCCCTATTGTCATCGATGCAACATTCCAAGGTAGTGGTGGAGGCGCTGCATTCCAACGACATCCCGGCAGTGCTACTATCCGACAACGGACCTTGCACACACAACTGTCAGATGGGGTCGGTATCGGAGGAGTTGACTAGTGATGGATTCATGGTGCTAGTGCCGAGCGAGTTTGTGGGCGAGGCCGATCAAATCGCCGGTTCCGTCCTGGGCGAAGAGTGGGAACAGGCCAAGCTGTACGATGTAGAACCTTGAGTGGCGAGTGATTGAATCCGTGGCCCGCGCTCCATTCCAAGTATTGGTTCTCCCCTACCGGATCACCGACGAAGATGAGATTCTGTACGGGCTGCTAAAACGGGATGCGTCAACCGGTGGTTACTGGCAACCTGTCGCCGGTGGCGGCGAAGATGACGAAACTCCCGAACAAGCAGCCCGGCGCGAGGCGTTTGAAGAAGCAGGTATCCCGGTCGAATCGGAACTCACAAAACTGGAAAGTTTCTCGACACTTCCGGTCGATGCGGTGTGCGGCTTCTTGTGGGGTGATGACGTAGTAGTTCTTCCTCAGCACTGCTTTGCCGTTCGGCTCCAGAGTGCGAGTCTTACACTGTCCGAGGAACACACCGAGTATCGTTGGCTGTCTTATGACGCAGCAAGAGAACTGCTGAGTTGGGATGACAACCGCACTGCACTGTGGGAGCTGAACTACCGGTTGACACAACCCCATCAAAACAGCACTTAACGATGTTGGGTGGCCGCCCAAGACCTTGTACGGGGCGGGGAATCAATCGGAGGTGTATCACACCTAAAGAAAACCGTAGGTCGACACCCCTGGTCCGTAGGACCGCCGCAGGCGGGTTTCGACATCCCGCGCGGCGCGGGATTCTTCGGTTCTGCATTGCGACAGAAAGACGTCGAAACCTCGCTTCGCGACACCTTCGGGTCAGGGGTTTCGACCTACCAGATTGCATCACCCTACATAATAATCGCCAGCTTCCCCATCTGAACGGCGCCATCGGCACTCTCAACCGTCCAATAGTACAAACCCGACACGACCATCTGAGTGTTGCGTGTAATCAGGTTCCACTCCTCGTGAGTAGTACCGTCGTTGTGCGCAATCTCACGCACGAGGTCGCCATCGATCGTGAAAACGCGGATAGTACAAATCGGTGGAACGTTGGCAAAGTGGATCGTGCGCGTTCGGTCGTGGGGGTGATCTGATTCCACCCTCCCCTCGTATCCGCGTCCCCGATAGTCGCCATCAAGCAGATATGGGTTCGGATACACATACGCCTTAAGATTTTCGGATTGTATGTCGTTCCAGGAACTCTGAGCGTACACTTCCACAGCCCCAACCGTAACCGATGTTTCCAACGAGGCCAAACCGGACAGCGGCGAGCCATAATCAAAGGCGGTGACGTTGATCCAATATGACGCCGTCGGCAGCAGGTTCTCAATCTCAAAGACATACTCGAAGTACTTCAAACGACCGGCGGCTGTTAACTCATCCGACTGTGCCGAATCGGGGTTCAGGCTGGAGGGCGGTGGTTGCATCGGAAAGAGTTTACGGATGGGGGTGTCAACACCCAGGCGGCTCACGTTGTAGTCCTGCGGTTCGAAATAGAACACGGAGTCCGAAAACTCCGGATGCACGTATGGTCGCGAGCGAGTGTAAGCCATAGGATCAAACAGAGTATCACCGCATGAGTCGGCATAGAGACAGCGAAGTTCGTCCAGCGAGAACGGAGTATCCATCAGTCTGTACGCAGCCCGGGGGCGCACGGTGCGGTCGTAGAAAAACTTATTGTAATCCTCAATGTCGAACGATGCGATGATCTGATAACTGGGGGCGCGCTCATCACGTCCCAGATAGATACGGTATCCCTCGAAATCCAACTCGCGTGAAAAGGCGTCCCTGCTTGTTTCCGATCTGAGACCATTGAAGTGCACGGTTAAGGCACCTGGGCGCGTATCCACCCAAAACTCCGGCGCCGGTGGTGGCGCTGCACCGCGAAAGTCCGGCACGCCGTCGCCTTCATAGAAAATCGTATCGCAGGCGGTGAAACTCCAGGTCGTGTCGACCTGAATCGGGTCCTCGTTTACCGTATCGAGCCTTATCGTGGAATCTTCGCAACAGATACGTATCTTCCCTGAGAAACCGTCGCCGTCGGTGTCCACCCCCGGGTTGTCATAGATCCACGACGCCCACATGGCGTTGAGAGCCAGGTCGGAAAAATCGAGATTCTGAATATACAGATCAGGTCGATCCGGCAGGTTCTCCCTGTTGCCTACGTCTCGATGGAGATTCTCCCCGGCCAGATAGGCAAACGATATAGGTAACGTCTGCCCGGGGCGAATTTCGAAGGGTCCGAACGACAGCAGGTAGCGGGTGTCGAAACCGTCGGCAAAATCGGCTGCCTGTTCCGGATTGGGATGTAGCCAGAGCGTGTCATTGGTCTGGATGGCTGCCGTGAAGACCTGGTTGTAATCGAACTCGCGGTTGCGCATTACGTAATACTTGTTCACATCCCCCTCAGGCGTTCCCAGGCCACCGGTGCCGAAGTCGCGAAACGGTTCATCGAGACGACCGACATTTCCTTTTTCACGCGGGCCGAAGTCCAGGGCTGCATTCCCGTTGCCGATCCACCAGTTGAAACTGACGTCCAACTCCTCAGCCGGCGTTCTTACGATGCGCATTGCCACCACATCATCGGTTGGATGCTTGCCGCCATCGCTGTAGATCAAGTCGAGGTCACCGTCATCATCAGCCTGCCAGGCGATGTTCACCGTGTCCTCAAAGACACATGAGCCGTACTGGTTGGGATAGGTGTGCAAAAAGCCGCTGTGGTCATCGGTGAAACCGGGCAGTAGCCCAAAGCAATCGAAGCATATCATACAGTCGTCGTAGATACCCATGTAGACATCACGCAATGTCCGGGTCCCTATGTTCTGAATCTGGTAATCAAAGAGAACGAAGTCCTCAGCGTAGGCATACGACCAGGCATAAGAGGACTGGGTCACTTCAATGTTCAGCGGTCGGTGCACTCGCCCGAAATAGTCATTTTGGATACCGTCGGTGAAAGTATCGGTGTAGACGGCAACAAAATCCTCCTCAGAGACGGCACCTTCAAAGTCCGGTCTGGATGGGTCTTTGATCGAACGATGCTTCATCCGGCCAAACGGCGCTTGATCGGGGAACATCTCATATAGTTGCTGCCAACCGTCGGCACCGACCGAGACAAGAGTGTCGCGCCCGACCACAGCTCCGATCCAAAAAGCGCCGCCGAACAGATAGTTGACCCGAGAACCCTTTGGATACTCGCATGAGAAACCGATTTCCTCACCGGTGTACCAGTCAATGCTGGGCCCGGGCAGATATTCGCGGCCAAACGTCCCATTGTTGGCCACGGCCAGGGATATCTTACCTATCCGATGCGCCGCCAGTTGGTGTGCCGGCGCGGCCAATGCCAATGATCGTGGGAGATGGCGTCCACTGGGCGTGTCACTCACCGTTCGCGCGGTAGCGGTGGAGACCATCCCACAAATCAATAGATATAGAATCTGTCTGCACATCAGAGAACCATCAACTCTAAATGAAACTCTTCTTTCGCATGGCAATATAGCGATTGGGGAGCAACAAAGCTCTAATGAAATCCGGCCCTGCACCTTCAGAAAACGAGCAACCGGGGAACTATTGTTGGCGATTCCGGTTAATGGGTACGTATATCGAGTATATAAGCCCATTAACTACTTCTAATTCTCAGGCGCAGCTGAGACAGAAGATGAATCAGTCGACCATCGAAATCGCGAAAAGATACGCAGTGCAATTCGAGGAACATATTACTTAACAGCAAGGAGTTCTACATGCTCAGACTCTCGACAAAAACACTGGCTACCACCGCCGTTGTCCTAATGGCGGCAGTCTTAATGGCGCCAACATCGCAGGCCGCCACGGTCGATGTGGACATTTCAGGGTTCACATTCGTGCCTGACACACTGGTAATCACAGCAGGTGATGAGGTCAAATGGACAAACCAGGACGTAGCACCCCACACTAGTACTTCTGACGCCCCTTTGTGGGATTCGGGTACATTAAATCAGGGACAATTCTGGTCACGCACATTCAACACACCGGGTTCCTATCCGTATCACTGTGCGATACACCCTTCGATGCAGGCCGTGATAATTGTCGAGGCGGCGCCCGTGCCGGGCCTGTCGGCATACGGCACCGCCCTGCTCATACTGCTGTTGGTGATAGCGGCGTACTTTGTCTATCGGCGCAAGCAAAGCGCCATACCTGCCTGAGACTGACCCTGTATTAACAGCGACAGTAAGAAAGCCGATCCGCTCTTCAGCGGGTCGGCTTCTGTTTTTCCCTCGACCTCGCCGGCTCAGTTGTACAAGTCGGCCAGCGTCAGAGTAAGTTTCTTTTTCTCGTCGCCGCGACTGATGGCCACCGACAAGCTCGTGCCCGCCTGCTGCCGCAACAGCTTCTTGACACCCAGGACGCCACCGACTCCGGCCATATCAACATCGTCCACGGCCAACAGGACATCGCCGACATTGAATCCCGCCTGAGCAGCCGGTGTGTTGTCGGCCACGAAGATTATTCTGACCTGGTTGGACTCACTGTTTTCCAGTTGCATTCCGCTATTGTCACGGGGGAAAACGTGCGCGAAGTTGTCACCTTTTTCAACTATCACCTGCTCACGCTTGTAGTCGAGATACAGGACAAAGTGACGCAGCAGCGTGTTACCGATATTGCCGGTTAGGTCGGTGTGGCCAAAGCCGCCCTGCCCCTTCACCAAGGGCGTCCCCACTATGGGATTAGCAATTGTGTGACCGGCGAACTCGATAGTTTCAAATTGCAGGCTGCGTTTTGGTTGGGAACCACCGGCGCCGTGGCCGAGGCCGTCGACTCCCGACATTGTGAGTATGCCGTTCTGCTCTGCGTAGGGATAGTGGAAACTCATGCCGCCGGCGCCAAGGTCGAGCATCCACTTGCCGCCGTGCTTACCGTCGACTGACACCGGCAGTTCGAAGAAATTGGATTGTGAAATAGGCGATTCGAGGATGGTACCGTCACCATGATAAGTGAAGCTGTCCGGATGATAAAATGACAGTGTCTCATTGGCATAGTCGACTCTGGTCACCAAGCGCGAAAGGAAATCGTAGCCGAGAATGCCGACAACTTCCATGCCCAACCAACGATCGAACAAACTCGCGACCTCGATCGAAGCCGCCCGCTGTTCGTCGAATTCAAGCCCGGCCAATTCAAACGGTGGCAGCCTGGTGAACGAAACATCGACCAGGTTGCCCGCCCCTTGTCCTTTGATCTGTCCTTCCAGGGTGAGCCCCAGCTCCAACGCATAGGCTTTATCAATGACGGTCACACTGGCACCGGTATCCAGTACCCACAGTCGTTTCTTGCCGCCAATCGTGACCGGCAGGTAGATATGGTTCTCGATGAACTCAAATGGAATGCTCAAGGCATCACGGCCGTTAGTGAAACGGAAGTCCTCGACATCGGAGACGGGTGGCTCAAAAATCGACGCCTCAACCGGCAGGTTGATTTCCAACTTTGTGACGATAACGATTTGTTTCATGCCGTCGGGCAGTGTGATCGACTCTTGCTTGAACGAGTTTATTATGCCGTCGACCTCGCGGTAATCCAGAAACCAGGTGTGGCTCTCACCCTGCGGTGAAACGGCGACAGTCTTCAGCAGCATGAAAGTGGTTTTATCGTAATGCTGCCTGGACACATCTTCGTTAAGACTATTGGTGATTTGCACAACGTAGCAATCGACACCGGCCGCTGTGTCGGAACCTTCCAGCGTTACCTTGAATGTCTGCGAATTGGGTTCGAGTTGATCAAATTCAGCCATTAGGGCCTGCAGTTTTCTCTGCTTCTCGGTATCCTCATCGCGCCTGATTTGCAGCTTGCCGTTCGAGTCGACATTCCATGCATACTCACCGTTGTCGCCACTCTTTTGAGTAAGAACCTTCAGGTCAACATCCTGACGACTGCGGATCGGCGGTGCAGACCACTGATGGAGTGTTCCCTTGAGCCCGGTACCCACGAGATCGATAGTCGCCTCCATGTACGAGCTTTTCTGGGCCTTTAGTTTCTCCAGACCTCCCATTGCCTCATAGTGACGATTGAGAATCTCATAGGGATCGGAGAGCTGGCCTTGCACCGTCGGGACCGACAGAGCGAATGCTACCAAAACCGACAATGACATTGCAAGTGAGCGATTCATGAAAAACCTTCCTCTGTTATTCATAGTTTATGAGAGTGACTACGAGACATCCACCGCCGGGTTGCGATGGATTGTCAGCTTCGAGACTCGAAAATGCGAGCCGACACCGATCATTCACGATGGATCAGCGCCACGAGAATTCTCACTCATGGCATATCGTAGCTCAGCAGTTCCCACCGCTGAATCCGTTTGGACGGCTGCGCCATTGATTGCTCAAATTCAAACCTATACCACACGATGCCGACATTCGGGACCAGCCAGACATCTGTTTGTTCACTTTCTTCCAGGCCCGCCCAGCGTCGCTCAATCCAAAAGGTGTTCGGGTAACTGTGACCCCGCACCGATACATTGACCGGTCCGGAAACAGTGGTGGTGTCGGTAAGGCTGTCACCTGAGACCCAGGTGAGGCTGGTGTCTATCGGCCATAGGATGGACACCATTGTTCCAAACAGGGATTCGATGTCCCACTCAAGCTTTATAGTGTCCACGGCCATGGCAACAATGTGAGTGTCCGGCACGGCCTGGTGACCATAGCGAAAAACCCAGATCGTGGCGGAATCACCGGTAGCCAGTAAGGTATCACCAACCACAACGACATCAACCGAGTCTGAGACAACCGTAGTATCGATTCCGTTTATCTCGGTCTTCTCGTAGTCATAGGTCCAAATGGTGCCGACCCGGTGTGGAAATGTGACTGTCGGCTGGCCGTTGCCGGTGGACACACCGTCATCCCCGCAACCTGCAAGGGCCATTAGCATAACGGTGACTATCAGTAAGCACATGTTCTTCATCACTGGATCCTCCGTGTTGTCTGATCTCAAGACTCTGTGTCCTCGCCGGAGCACCTCCCCGGGCTACAGGACTACAATACGGTTTTCGCCCAGCTAAGTCAAAAGAATCTCAGGTAAAACAAACCGGTTCCTCCCTGGTCCCACGCGGGACCAAGACCCGGCAGGCAAGTTCCTCCGGTTCCTGCGTTCGCCGAAGGGGAGCGTGTGAACCGGAGGTCTCAAAGGCTGCTCTTAGACAACGCTTTAGTGATAATCGCAGGGTCACAACCACGCCTAGGGCGTGGTCAGGAACCTGCGAAACCACATTATCACACAGCCTGGGGTCGAGGGGTGTATCAGAACAGGTACGTTGCAGGATGTGTCGAGATTGTTGAATCAGCCTCTGTCTTTATGCAGAACGCATAGGTCGGTCTGATCAAAGCCAGGAATAATATCCCGAACAGCCACCAGATGTTCACCGTTACAAGCAGTGAAACCAGGTTCACGGCAATCAGGGCGAACAGCATGGCGGCTACCTGAATCAGCTTCAGGTCGAGGATGCTGAGCTTTTTCAGACGACCGTTGAAGTACTGAACCATCCGCATCACCATCACATCCCAGGGAAGCATGTTGATTTGCGCAGATTATTCAGTAGTGAGAATCAGGGTAGTGACACGTATGTCCCGTTGCCCTTACATGAATACTTGATCTTGCCCTCACGGGCCAGCCAGCCCAGAGCCTGATAGGTGATCACCAGTTTCTCGCTAACGATATTGGGAACGCGAGAGATGCTCACTTCGCCTCGTTCGGCCAGAGCTTCCCAGATCTTGCCGGCGGTTTCTCCGACTTTTGTTTGCATATCTCCCTCCTTGCCAGAGAGTTCTTTATTCTCTTGTGCTACTTCGAACCACGACACGATTGTCTTTATTATGTCGGTTGGTACTGCAGATTTCATAAGTATGAATAGCGCCCGAGGCCTTGCCGGGTGGCACCCATCAAACGGGTCTCGCGCGTTTCTGGGTGGCATCCTCAAAGTCGCTTTGGGGGTGGTTCTTACTCGGATGGATTCCCGCTCCACACAAGGTTTGCGATAGCCACCCGAGGCGGCAGATGCAAGTTCCTCCGGTTCCTGCGTTCGCCGAAAGGGAGCGTGTGAACCGGAGGTTTCAAAGGCTGCTCTTACACAACGCATTAGTGATAATCGCAGGGTCACAACCACGCCTAGGGCGTGGTCAGGACCCTGCGAAACCACATTGTGACACAGCCTGTAGGTTTGAGCCGGACACCCGAGGCGGCAGATGTGGACATTTGCCGGGCACGAAACTTGACGTAACGGGACCAATAAAGCCGGGTTTTACAAACTACAACAGAATGGCCAGCTTGCCGATCTGGACACGACCGTCGGGTGACTCCACCGTCCAGTAATACCATCCACTCACTGCCAACTGATGATTCTGTGTCACCAGATGCCAATCATGGTCGCGCGCGACCGGGTCGGCAGGATCGAAATCATGACGAATCTCACGCACCAGATCACCGTCGGGAGTATGGATTCTTATGATGCACTTGGGCGGCAGGTTGGTGAAGTGAATCGTATGTACGCGGTACTTGGGAAGGTCCGAGCGCGTCCGCAGTTCATAGCCCTTGTCTCGAAAGCCCGCATCGCCACGATACGGATTCGGATAGACATAGACATTGCCAAACTCGCCGGACGCTTCGGCTTCGGAGTTGATAGGGTACGCTTCGACCATAACATCGGTGATAACTGTTTCAAGAGCGTCAACCCCACCGGTGGGCGAGCCGAAATCGAAAGCCGTGACGCTCACCCAATAGGGTACCGTTGGCAGAAGATTCTCGATAGTATACTCATACTCAAAGAACTTCAGGCTACTATCCTCAGTGTAGTAATCGTCGGTCAGTTCGTCGACAGGTATCCCTCTGGGGTCCGGGGCTTGCGGGAAGCGTTTTCGAATTGGCATGTCTTCCGGGTATTGAGTCGTATTGAAATCGTGCGGGACGAAGTAAAACACTGAGTCACCGAACTCCCGGTGGAAGAAGGGTCGGCTGTGGGGGTAATGGAGAGGGTGGAAGCTTGAATCGTCGCACGGATTAGAACCGCCGCCGTATAAACAACGCAACTCACGGAGCGTGAATGGAACATCCATCAGAACAAAACCGGGTTCCGGGAAACCGATTTCGTCCACACGTTCGTTGTCCCAGGTGTAGCGGTCGTAGTTTTCACGGTCGTACGATGCCACCACAGAGAAGCTTGCTTTACGATTGTCGCGTCCGATATAGATACGATAACCTTCGAAGTCGGCAATGCCCGAAAAGACATCCTTCTCGGTTTCGGATCGCTGGCCGTTAATCCGGACGTGTAACCCGCGAACAGTCGGCGTGACCCAGAACTCCGGGGCCGGTGGGGGCGACGCACCTCGAAAATCCGGAACGCCGTCGCCCCGATACCAAAAAGTGTCGGCTTCGGTCAGGAGCCATCCACTGTCAGACAGCGTCGATTCCACACCACACACTCTGAACTCACCCCGATAACCGTCATTGTCGGTGTCATAGCCGGGGTTATCATATATCCAGCGCGCCCACCTGGCATTGAGCGCCAAATCAGAGAAGTCGACATTGGAGTAGTACTCGTAAGGGCGGTCAGGCAAATTGTCGGCATTGAAAAGGTCGGAGTGGAAGTTTTCGCCCAGCACAGTCGCAAAGGAAAGCGGAAGCGAAGCGTATGGACCCACCTGGAAGGGACCATACGACAACAAGTACTGCATTCCTCCCCCTTGCGCCACCCCGTCGGCAATTTCCGGGCCCGGATACGGCCATGTTTGATGGCCCGGTGCGATACGTCCGGTGCGCACCTGATCATAGTCGAACTCTTCATTGGACATGACGAAGTACTTTTCTGCATCCGTGTATGGTACTCCTGTGCCACCGCTTTCAAATCTCCTGTAGTGGTCGCGTGACTGAGGGCCAAAGTCAGTCCCGCCCCAACCCCATGTCCACCAGTTGTACGAGAGGTCCCAGTCGGCGGAGGGTGACCGCAGGATTTCAGTACCGGCGACGCTAAAGATCGACCGACTCAGCAACCATGTAGCCCCCCCGTACCACAGCCGTTCGGCTCGATATAACCACCTCCTCGGTGGGACATACTCATACCAATCTCCATCGGCGTCGGCCGCCCAGGCCAGGTTAAGTGTATCATCAAATTCGCAACCCCGGTGCGATGGGAAGGTGCGCAGAAAACCACAAATGTCGTCACCGTACCCCCCTGCGAAGCCTACGGAGGAAGTCACAAATAGTCCAATGTATACATCCTTTAGCGGTCGGTAATCCATGTTTTCGATCTTGAGGTCGTACAGCACAAAGTCCTCTGCGTATTGGTAAGACCAGGCATACGATTTTTGAGTAACCTTGATGCCTATCGGTTTGGGACGCCGTGAGCCCCACGCCCATCGGTGAAGAGACTCCAGGGTGTCATAGTAAACGGCGATAATATCTTGCTCAGAGTGAGCTCCTTCATATTCGGGTGACTCGGGGTCCAGAATCGAACGGCGCTCCATCTGTCCGGATGGCGCAAAATCCGGTGCAAACTCACTTCGCCCCCACCAGTCATCTTCACCGCTTGTCACCAGAGTATCAATTCCCACAATCGCGCCCACCCACAGGGCAGCACTATGGAGATGTTCAAGCCCCGTTTGTTTCGGATACTCGCAGACCCATTGAGGAGCATCCCAGTTGATTATTTCAAAACAACCCCCATACCCATCCCCATACCTTTCTTTCATCACAAATCCGCCTGGACGGCCGACATTTGATACGGCCAGCTTCAGTTTGCCGACATTGTGGAATGTGTTGCAGTAAGCCGGTTCATCGACCAGACTCATCCCGCTGGAAGGGGGGTTGTCCCCGGCCGGAGAGCGAGCAGATACGGTGGTGACCGTCAGCAAAAAACAGCATACGACCGCTCGGCAAAGAGCCGGAAATCGGGATTGACTCAACACGCAGGACCTCCTCTGTCTAAGTACAGCGCTCGGGTCAGTGAGGCAGGAGGTGGAACTTGCCACAGTCAGAGTCTGTAGCAACGCATGCTCAAGCTAAGGCTATAACCACGCTTCAACAAGGGATTTGTGGAGGAGTTTGTTGATTATGCAGAAGCACAATTGTGCAAACTTCCGCAATCGACTTCACGGCTGCGCCATCGCAAGGGAGAGTATTCTACTGTCTCACATAAAGATACGCAAGTCGTCTAAAGGGGCACACTAATTGCATTGTGGAAGGCATGGAGTGCTTCTTCGGTTCGTATGAGCTACCGTCCGATAACCAGCTGGCCAAGAGCGCGGTGGTGACTTTTATCATCCCGGATATCGGGATATCGTTTAAGGCGCCGTTTTCCGGAGCCAATTCGGACCATTCCGACTTTGCCTCGCTACTGGCTTTGCTCGAATTCATCGACAGTAATCAGAAGTACTTTTCCAACCACACCTACCAGATATTTGGAAACAACCACCACGTCATCAACGCCGTGAACCGTGTCGAACATCCGCCCGGTGAATTCGCCAACCTTTTGGAAAGAGCGTTGGACTACCGTTCCAAATATCGCTTCTCTCTCGACTGGGTCGCCGCCCGCGACAATCCGATCTTCGATCAGCTTTTTGATTGACGCCATCATCCTGCCGGGAGTATAATCATATATGATAACTCCCCGGACACTGAGGACCGAGGTATCCGCCGGTAAATTTCATCCCGCCTACTATTTTTTCGGCGCCGACGACTACCGCATTGTCGAGGCACAGAAATTTCTGGTCCACAGTTTCATGCCGGACATGCTGAAACTGACCAATTGCCGCAAGATGGATGCTCGTAAAGCTTCATGCACCGAAGTACTCACCGAGCTGGCCACCCTGCCAATGCTTGGTGAAAAACAGGCCGTGATTGTCTCGAACTTTCAAAGCTACAAACCGACCGAAGTCGACAGAATCCTGAAGATGCTCACACCAGCCGACCCCAACCGTCTGGTCATCCTGTCCTCTCCGGTGGCCAAGGCGCCCAAGAGCAAGTCCGCTTTCATCAAAAAGATGAACAGTCTGGTGCAGGTAGTCGAATTCAAGAAGATTGCCCAGGAGGACGTGAAGAAAACGATTCGCAGTCGGCTGCAAAAAGTCGAAATAGGGATTGAGCCCCAGGCTTTGACCTTGCTCTCGGCGTTAGTGGCTGGTAATCTCGGGCCGATGGAGGCTGAGATTAACAAGCTGATCAACTACAAGCAAGCCGGCGAAACGGTGACCGAGGAAGATATCTCATCGGTCTGCTCCGGTTATGCCGACTACAGCATATTCGCGTTGGCCGATGAGATCGTGGCCGGGCGAACACAGACGGTGCTCAAGATGATCGACGGGTTGATTGCCGACGGAAACGCCCCCTTTGTCATCGCCTCACTGTTGCAGGCCCATTTTATCAGCCTCTACCTTGTCAAGAGCGGCAAAAAGCCGTTGGGCAATCGGAGTTTCCTGGTTGCTAAGTTTCGTCAGCAAGCCGCCCTGTATGACCAGAGTCGCCTGGAACGGATTATTATCGAAATCGCCGCCACCGATGCCGAGTTTAGAAAACAAGCCCTAAGACCTGAGGCGGCGCTTGAGATTCTGGCCCTGAAAGTGATCGGCGGCAAGTTTTAGATGGATGAAACTTCTCCGGAAGAAAAGGCCGGATCGCCGGTAAACAAAAGTGAGGCCGCCACCAGCGAGCGCAGCCTGATTGAGGCCGCACAAAACGGCGACCAGAGAGCTTATGGCCTGCTGATTCGCAGCCACCAGAAGCGGCTGTTTCGATTTGTTTACGGTTTGTTGGGTTCATTTGATGCAACCGAGGATATTGTGCAGGAAGCATTTGTCAAAGCGTATCAGGCCATCGACCGGTTTGACCTGAACCACAGTTTCTACCCCTGGCTGGCCACCATTGCCCGCAACACTGCCTTCAACCTGTTGGAACGGGAGCAGAAAAAAGAATCGCTGGAACAACTGCAGGAAAAAGGCTTTGAGCCTGAGTCAACTCAATTGGGCCCTCTGGAGAATCTCTTGAACGATGAGACGCAAAAGAGGTTCTATCAAGCGGTTAAGGCATTGCCCGACAAGTTTCGCGCAGTGTTTGTGATGCGTCATTTTGAGGACCAAAGCTACACCGAGATTGCCACCTTGCTCAAAATACCGCCCGGAACGGTCGACTCGCGATTGTATCGCGCCCGCAAGATGCTCGTAGACAGTCTGAAGGACCTGTTGTAAAATGAACCACGGATACTATCAGGATAGACTCTCGGCCTACTTCGATCAGGCTCTCACCGGTGAAGAGATGCAGATGATCAAAGAGCATCTCACGTCTTGCGCCGAGTGTCGAGCCCGGCTGGATGATCTGGCCCGGTTAGACAGCCTGATCGAGGACAAGGCCGGACTGGGTGAGTCCGATTATTGGGAAACTGCTGCCCGCAAGATCGAAGACCGACTCACTGTAGCTGAGGAATCCAAAGTAACCGTTGTTCGTTCAGGATGGTTCGGATTGGGGTGGAAACTGGCCGCGGCGGCGGCTTCGATTGCGGCCTTGACCTTTGTCGCCCTGCATGAAGGAGAAATCCGGGATACCGCAATCAAGTCCGATGAATCCTCAGGGATCGGGAAGACAAGTCCACGCACTATCATGGCCCCACCGACACCCGACACCGGGCTCCTTGAGGCGCGAGATGAGATCGACGCCGTCGGCATGACCGACGAGTCAGAAGTAACGCCCGAGTCTGCGGCTGAGCCGGATGCGCGTAAAGCGGCACCGTCCGACGAACCGGCGGCTCCCCCGCCCGTTGATGTTTCGGCGGAGAGTGATGTGATAACAGAACTCAAGGATGCAGAGGCCGCCGGGCGAGGTGTCGACAAAAAACAGAAAGCCCCGTCCAAATCTGAGGATGTGACGTCAGCACTCGAAGCGGATGAACAGCCGGCTGAGTCGGTCGATGAGCTACTGGAATCAGGAGCTGGTGTGGTTACCGATGCCGATGGTGATGTTTTCATCCGAGGCGGCCGGGCTGGAGAGGTCGTGTATATCGTTGACTCTGCACCTCCAGACTCAGCCAGGAAGGAGGTAGCTGATACCTATCTGACCACCTCTGCCACCGATTCGCTTCGCTACACTCTGGACCTGGGTCTATCCCGGGACGTGGATGGGCCGTTGGACTTCCCCGGTTCAAAAGAGGCCTACCAAAACTACCCCACAGGCAGTATCGATCTATCGGACATAGCCGTAATCCCCCCGGAAGCCGAAGCAAAACCGGATACGACTAAGAGCCTGGACGACTGGCGAGCGGTGCGAGATTCACTGCAACCGTATTTCGCGGATAAGCAGTTGGTATATGGCCTGAGGGCACAAAAGTCTATAGAAGCCACGGACGGGTCGGCATCGCCACCGGCTTCCCCTGCCCCCGTAGTCGACACCGTGGTGTCACCCAGGCAACTGGAACGATACCTGGAAGCATGTTACAAGATTGCCGAATTGACCGACCGAGAAAGTGAGTACGACAGCGCCTTGGTCGTTATAGAGAAACACGCCAGAGACAGATACTCACCGGCACGGCATCGGGCCCGTCATTACCTCGACCTGATCGATGAGCTTCAAGAGTAGTAGCCTGACGGTACTGGAAACCCTCTGAGTCTGAAGACTCAGAGGGCACAAGGAACTACGCACCGGACTCCACCTCATGGTGAGCGGAGTCGAACCATGAACGCTTGGTAAGATTCACCCTTCGACTCCGCTCAGGGTGAGGTGGGTACTCCGCTCAGGGTGAGGTGGGTACTCCGCTCAGGGTGAGGTGGGTACTCCGCTCAGGGTGAGGTGGGTACTGTCTGTTCACGTTCGTCGGTGGTGTTGGGCGACCTCGCCCGACACCGGTAAGGCGACAAGTCGCTTCCTTGGGCTTGGCGCGTCGTCACTTTCTGCCAAGCCGTTGCCGGGAAGTCCTCGGGTCTTGTATTAGTGCTGTCAGGCCAGTCGCCCGACAGCCATAATAATCTCATGCTGATTCCCGCCTGTAAAACGGTTGAACTTCCTCAGTTAATCCACGTACCTTATAACCAGAGACAGGCTTACCTTATCTTCAGGAGCTGTTGCTATGGAAAAACGTTTGTACCGGTCGGAAACCAACAAAGTCATCTCCGGGGTTTGTGGCGGATTGGGGGAGTACTTCGAAGTCGACCCGGTCCTTGTCCGGGTAGTGACCGTGATTCTGACCTTAGCCACCGGCGTGGCGATTTTTGCCTATATCGCCGCCTGGATTATCGTCCCGTCGCGTGAGGGGCAAGCCGAATCGGAAACTCCAGTCGCCTCAGAACCGAAATCGGATACATCGTGGCGCAAGTATCTCCCCGGGCTGGTGTTGATAGGTATCGGGGCGGTGCTTTTGATTCGTGAGAGTTTCTACTGGTTTGATTGGTCGGAGTTCTGGCCGGTGTTGATGATTCTGGCCGGGTTAGCTCTCATTTTCAGACGGGGCAGAAAGAGTGACACACAACCTGCTGCTAACAACGGCAGTGCTCAACCGTCTAACGGAGGGCCGATCACATGACGCCGGCGCGATTACGTTGGGGTACCCTGCTGGTTACGGTCGGCCTGCTGTTACTGTTGCGCAACATGGGTGTTTTCAACGATGACATCTGGATTGCGCTGCTGGTTTACTCGCCGCTGGTGTTGATCGCTATTGGCTTAGAGAAGATATTCACCCGCACCCGCGTCCAGATTGTTTCATATCTGACCTCGGCCTTTCTGCTCTTCGGCGGACTGGGTATAGCCTTCTATTCCGGGTCGGGAGGTTACCAAAGCAGCTTCTTCACCGAAAGCAGTCACACCACCCGCTACGAACCGGGGCTTAGAACCCTTCAAGCCGAGATCGCATTGGACGGTACCAACCTGACTATCAGGGATTCAGGCGATGATCTCGTGTACGCCGAGTTTGACCGCTTTACCCGAAAAGCGGTAATCACGGAACTCTTCGAGGGTAACACGGCCAAGATAGCCCTTGAGAGCAAACCGCTGGCCTTCTTCGGCGGCGCCTTAAAGATGGATATCGAAGAGGACCTGGATTGGCGGGTCTGGTTCAATGAGAAGACGCCATTGGACCTGGTTCTAACCGGCAGCGAATCCGACATGCACCTGAACCTGTCGACCACGCCGCTCAAACATTTGAACCTGAATACCGATGACGCTACTATTTATCTGAAGATTGGCGAGCTTGAGCCGTTTGTACGTATCGTCGTGGACGGCAGGGACTCCAGGTTCAAGTTGCGCATTCCCCAGTCGGTCGGTCTGAGGGTCCGTGGCTCCGAGTATCGCAGTTATCTTGAACGACTGGGCTTGATCGGCGATGATGACACCTTCCAAAGCGATGGCTATGACAGCATGAAAACCCAGATCGAGGTTGATCTGGACGAGCGGCTGTCATCTCTCTCGATAGATTATTTCTAAGCCTGCAAAGGCATAGTACGCTCCTGTAGGGGACACTCCGGTGTCCCCTTTTTTTATGTGCTGGAAGCAGGGCGGGTCCGTCCTCGCCCGCGTGCCGCGGCGTGAACCCGCCAAACCGTCAGGCTGGACGCAGAGTGGGTGTCGGGCGGAGTCGCCCAACACCACCCGGCAATATCCGCAGGCGTTGTGCCGGCCGAGTCTTCAGACTCGGCTGTAGCACTTCCGCAGCAAAAAAATGTGACCCTCTCCCCCGGCTCTGGACGTTATAATAGATAGAGACCATCGGACCGATATAGTCAAGGACGACGGAGTCATAATATGTGGTCGAAAAAAGAAATCAAACTCTCAGAAAACGCGCTGACCGTGCTCAAGCGTCGTTACCTCGGCAAGGATAAACAAGGACGCCCGGTCGAGACACCGCGCGAGATGTTCATACGAGTGGCCCGTCACATTGCCGAGGCCGACCGCAATTACTCAGGTGACGACACCCAGGTCGACAGCACAGCAGCCAGTTTCTTCGAGATTATGGCGGACCTGGATTTCCTGCCGAACTCCCCTACTCTCATGAACGCGGGGCGAGCGCTGGGCCAGCTCTCAGCTTGTTTCGTTCTGCCGGTTGGTGATTCGATGGAAGAGATATTCGAGACCAATAAGCAGGCCGCACTGATACATCAGTCTGGCGGCGGCACCGGCTTTTCGTTTTCGCGCCTGCGTCCGCGCGGTTCCATCGTTGCTTCGACGCACGGCGTGGCATCCGGCCCGGTGTCATTCATGAAAGTATACAACGCGGCCACCGAAGCGGTCAAACAGGGAGGCACTCGGCGTGGCGCCAATATGGGTGTACTGAGAGTCGATCATCCGGACATTGTCGAGTTTATTACCTGCAAAGATGACCTGGCTCAGATTACCAATTTCAACATCTCAGTCGGTATCACCGACGCTTTCATGAAAGCGCTGGCCGACGGTGGGAGCTATCCGCTGTACAACCCGCACACCGACTCCACCCACAGCGTGGACGGTCGCGAACAGACTCTTGATGCCGCGGATGTCTTTGGCCTGATTGTCGACCGCGCCTGGCGCACCGGTGAACCGGGAGTCATTTTTCTGGACCGTATGAATCGGGCCAACCCAACCTATCCCTTCGAGTCAATCGAAGCCACCAATCCCTGCGGCGAGCAACCGTTGCCGCCGTATGACTCCTGCAACCTCGGTTCGATAAATCTGTCACACTTTGTCAAAGACTCGTTGCCCTCCAATTACTCGAATGGGCAACCGCATGAAGGTATCGACTGGGAGCGGCTGGCTTCGGTAATCCGCACCGCGGTACACTTTTTGGACAACGTCATCGATCAGAACCGCTATCCCCTGGAGTCAATCAGACAACAGACGCTCAAAAATCGCCGGGTTGGCCTGGGCGTTATGGGTTGGGCCGATATGTTGGTGCAATTGGGACTACCGTACAACAGCGATGAGGCCCTGAACTTAGCCGAGCGAACGATGGCCTTTCTCCAGACAGAGGCACGCAACCACTCATCGGAGTTGGCCAAGCAACGCGGCAAATTCCCCAACTGGGAAGACTCATCATTTGCGCAAGAAAACTTAATCATGCGCAATTGCACCGTGAGCACAATCGCACCGACCGGGACACTATCGATAATTGCCGGTTGCTCGTCAGGGATCGAACCATTCTTCGCCATCGCCTACCAACGAAACGTACTCGACGGCACCCGCCTTACCGAGGTCAATCCACTTTTCAGGCAGGCGGCGCAGCAAGGAGGTTTTTACTCCGACGAGCTTATCAGCCAGGTTTCGCGGGAGGGTTCCCTTGAGAGCATTGATGGCGTCCCCGATGAAATAAAGGCGGTTTTCCTCACGGCAGCGGATATCTCGCCGGAGGACCATACTCGAATGCAGGCGGTCTTTCAAAACCACTGCGACTCGTCGGTTTCCAAGACGATCAATCTCGCCCAATCAGCCGACCGTGATGAAGTCAGGCATGCTTTTGAATTGGCTTTCAACTTAAGCTGCAAAGGAGTGACTATCTACCGCGACGGCTCTCGACCTGAGCAGGTGCTATCCACTACCGGCCCGGCCGAACAGGTGTCTCAGTCGACATCGAAAGTCGAGAAACGACCTGAAGTACTGAGCGGTTTCACTCAGAAAATCAGAACCGGTTACGGCAACCTGTATGTCACCGTGAACACCCGAAATTCACAGCCGTTCGAACTATTCGCCCATATCGGCAAGTCCGGCTACACCACCATGGCTGATACCGAGGCCATCTGTCGGCTGGTTTCGCTTGCCTTGCGCGCCCATGTGCCGGTGGATCGGATTATTGGTCAACTCCGGGGCATCGGCGGGTCCAGCCCGGTTTTCTCCGGCGGGTCAAAAGTGTCGTCGATTCCGGATGCTATCGCCCAGGTGCTTGCCGCCCATTTCGGGTCTTCTACAGGACAGCCCGTCGCACCGGATGAAATCTGCCCGGAGTGTTCGGGCGCCATGGTTTTCGATTCGGGCTGCTTCACGTGTCGCGCCTGCGGTTATTCCAACTGCTAAAACTGCCGATACTAAAGCGTAGCACGGTATCAACCAATGTGCGCTTATTATGATGGTTGAAAGATACATACCCGCAGGCAGAACCTCTCTGGTAAAGACAGGCGCCACCCCTCTGCAATTGCAGACCGAGTACGCCTACCACCCCTACCCTCGTATCACGACCACCATCCAATCTTCCGGGCAGGTGCTGCACAAAGTTGAAAAGCGTCTGGAAAAAGAGATAGGCTCCATCGAAGAGCAGCAACTGATGGAAGATATCATGAAGCGGCAACACGCCGAAGTAGAAGCAATCGTTCGCCGCCGGCCCGACCAACTGCAAACCGAAACAACCGAACGCCCGGAGGAACCACCCGGGGCTGAAACTCCGGACCCGGCTGAGACTGCAAAATCGGTCAAGGATATATTGCGCGAGGTGCCGGGCGTCGAACATATCTTCCGCCTTGAAAACTCAGGACTCTTCCATAGCCAGGCCGTTAGTGATCAGTTCAGGAAATCATTCGCTCAGGTGTTCAAAGGTCTGCAGGAGTTGCTAATGCTCTTTGATGAACTGCCCGGTCCCGGACCAAGGCGTCGTCGTGGAATCTACGAGGTGCAACGCGACCGCCTGTATCTGATCTCGGTCGGCAACGAATGCCTGTTCGTTACCGTAAACCGGGTCGATCATCAAACCGACTATGAGCAGGCGCTCAAGGAAGCTGCCTTCGGCAAATGGGGACCGGATTTCGTCCACCACGATCAAACCAACTAGGGCAGGAGCATTGCGCTGCTGACATTGGCGGGTTCACGCCACGGCGCGCAGGCGAAGACGGACCCGCCCTACACCCTGATCCAGCATCCAGTCTTCGAGTCGAGTACTGGATTCCGGGTCAAAGCCCGGATTGACAAGCAATAACGGCGGGTTCACGCCGCGGCGCGCAGGCGAAGACGGACCCGCCTCTGTCTGCCGGGTGGCCCGGACTTCAGTCCGGGTTTCATGGAGGAAGTCGTTACTGAGTGGTCTTACTCGGTCTTGAGGGCTGTCTGGAGATTGGTCTTGTCTTTGGTAAGACCGAGCTTGCGACGAATGCTCTTGCGTTGGTTGCGCACGGTTCCTTCTGAAGTGTTCAGAGTGGCCGCCACCTCTTTGGAGGACAAACCGTTTTTTATCATATTGCAGATTTCAAGCTCGCGCGGAGAAAGGGCGGAGTAACTGTACTTTAGCTTCCCGGTAAACGGCGTTGAAATCTCTTTGAGACCGGCCCGAATCCGTGCAATCAGTTCGGCCCGGTGCGGTTCGGTACTGCCGGCAAGTTGGTCCAACATCGGGAGTATGACACGGTCGATTTTGGCCTGAATCTGGAGAGCGATCTGACGCTCGGCCCCATGCTTGTCTTCGGTAGGCGGTTTTCGAAGCTCTAAAGTCGATTTCTTCGCTGTCATGTTTTCTTTATCGGCAGCTATGTGCAGAAACTGAACAGGGGGGGATAAAAGGTAGGTGATTCAGACGCATCAACCCCCGTGGAACCTGATAAGGCAGGAGACCGCCTAAAAACTACCGAACAACCCGCTTCACCAAACCGCTGGTCGAACGGCCTCTGGTCAACCGGACGCGGCGGACACGACCGCCATAAGAGCGCACAAAATCGGCGCCGACGATTTCGGAAATCTTGTAGTCGGCCCCTTTGACCAAAACGTCCGGCTTGATCTGACCGATCAGTTTGTCGGGTGTGTCTTCGCCAAAGATAACGACATAGTCGACAGATTCAAGAGCCAACAGGATCACCGCTCGGTCGGTCTGTTTCTGCAGGGGTCGGGTTGGTCCCTTGATTCTACGCACTGAAGCATCGCTGTTGAGCCCAAGGATCAGGACATCGCCGAACGACCTGGCTTTGGACAGATACTCGACATGCCCACGATGCAGGATGTCAAAAACGCCGTTGGTGAAAACGATCCGCTGGCCGCTTCGTCTCAAACGATTCGACAGCGCTGTGATTTTGGTTCGGGGTATCAGGTTCTTGACCGGCATGCTCTGAACATCACCCGCCGGAACCGGCCGTGATGAGATTGCCGTTTTTGACATTGAGCAGTAGTTCGTGCCTCAGTTGCGCCGGTGTGACACTGGCCGTGCCAATCTCACCGATAGTGCGCCCGGCTGCGGCGTTGGCTACGACAGCCGCCTCGACCAGATCGGCCCCGGCGGCGACGGCAGCCACGAAAGTGGCGATAACGGTATCACCGGCGCCGGTAACATCGTACACCTTGCGCGCAAACGTAGGAATGTGGGTCGGTTCGGCGCCGTCCTGAAACAACGACATACCATCCTGACCGCGCGTGATCAATATCGAACGGGCTTCGAGTTTCTTGAGCAACCCGGCCCCTACTTCCATAAGGTCGGCCTCGGTCCGAATCCGACGCCCGTAGGCAAAGCCCGCTTCGTGATGGTTGGGCGTAATCAGCGACACCTGGCGATAATTGAAGAAATGTGTTTCCTTGGGGTCAACCGCGATGAAGATATCCTTGTCCAGGCATATTCGGATTACTTTCTCAAGCAGACTGGCCGTGATGACACCTTTACCATAATCCGAGATGATCACCGCCCGGATGTCGTCGGCCCAGGAGGCGAATTTACTTAGAACGCGCTGCTCGGTCTCAGGCGACAACTCGTGACGGTCTTCCCGGTCGGCCCGCACCACCTGTTGGCCGTGAGCTATCACCCGGGTTTTTATAGTGGTGTGCCTGGTTTCATCGGAGATTATAGCGTCGGCGGTGATGTCCTTCTGTTTGAGCAACCCGTTCAGCTTGGACGATGCTTCATCCGGCCCAACCACGCCCAACAGAATCGGCTGCTCGCTGAGAGTGCGGATGTTGGCTGCCACGTTGGCCGCTCCGCCCAAAAGCTGCTTGCTGGAGGTGATTTCGACCACCGGCACCGGTGCTTCGGGTGAGATCCGGTCGACAACGCCAAGCAAGTATTCATCAAGCATGATGTCGCCCAGGATGAGTATCTTGGAGCGACCGAGATTCCCGATGATTTGTTCGATTCTTTCGTTAGTCAACGGCATTTTCTCACCTTTTTGGCTGCCTGTGTCATCCCTGCGAGGCCATTTAGCCTGATTTAAGGTTGACTTAGCAAAGGAATATATTAGAATGCGATGTTTTGTACAAGCTAAGAAATCCTATCATTTGAAAAAAAGGAACGATGATAAAATGCAGCAACACCCGCAGCAACAGATTAAAGTGGAGTTGGGTGACACCGAGGCCGAGGGTATTTACTCCAACATGTGTATGATCATGCACTCACCAACGGAGATAGTATTGGACTATGCGCGCGTCATGCCCCGCTCACAAAAAGCCCGCGTCCTGGCACGAATAATCATGACGCCGATGCATGCGAAGATGATGTTGCAGACGTTGGATGACAACCTGAAGAAATTTGAAAAGCAGTTCGGTGAGATCAAGATCCACCGGGGTAAAGAAAAAAGCTCCAATCCAATCGGCTTTGAGTCCGATCACTCAGGCAACAACGAGGAGAACAAGTGAGCCAAGGCTACTTTGCATTTGTCCTGCACAGTCATCTCCCCTACGTTCTTTCGCACGGGCGCTGGCCTCATGGTACCGATTGGCTAACCGAGGCGGCGGCCGAGACCTATCTGCCGATTATTCGGATCATGAACGAACTGGTAGGTGAAGGCGGTCATCCCAAACTGACCATCGGACTGTCGCCGGTGCTGTGCGAACAGCTGGCCGACAATTCGTTCAAAGATGAATTCGTTTACTATCTTAACCACAAGATCAAGGCAGCCGAATACGACTCAGAGGAGTTCTACCGATTCGGCGACAACACCATGCTGGCCACGTCTCAGTATTGGGAGACGTTCTATCGCGATACCCTGGAGCACTTCGCCGGTATCGGCCAGGATATTCTGTTTGAGTTCAGAAAACTTCAGGATGCCGGCTATCTGGAAATCATCACCTGCGGCGCAACACACGGCTACTACCCGCTTCTGGCCCGCGACGAGTCGCTGCAGGTTCAGACCAAGATGGCCGTGCGCAATTACCAACGACACTTCGGGCGCGACCCCAAAGGTATCTGGCTCCCGGAGTGCGCCTATAGACCGCGTTACGATTGGCAACGCCCGCTCGGCAGCGGGGTAGCTACCGAGCCGTATCCGCGTAAAGGAGCAGATGAATTCCTGACGGAGAACGGCCTGGATTTCTTCATCATTGATTCGGCCTTGCTGAAGGGGGGGAAATCGGTCGGCGTTTATATTGATCGGTTCGACGCCCTGAAGACCTTGTGGGGTCAGTTCGAAAGTCAGTACCAGCCACGTAGTGAAGCTGTGGACAGGACGCCGCGTGAAATCTATCTGGTAAACTCAGCCCCGGAAGGCAAAAAGCCGACCGCAGTGTTTACGCGCGATCCGGAAACCGGGTTGTTGGTATGGTCAGGCGAACACGGATACCCCGGCGACGGTGCCTATCTTGACTTTCATAAGAAGAGACATCCCGGTGGACACCGCTACTGGTCGGTCACCTCGGCCGAGGCCGACCTGGCCGACAAGAAACCATACTATCGCGAAAAAGCGCTTCAGCGCATACCTGAGAACGCCGACCACTTTGCCGGCAAAGTGACTGAGATTCTGACCGACTACACTGATAGCGGTGGTGAGGACGGCATCCTGGTGGCGCCGTATGATGCCGAGCTTTTCGGACATTGGTGGTTTGAAGGCCCTCAGTTCCTCAAGCGGGTGCTGCGCCATATTGACCACAGCGCCGATGTCGAGTCTACTTTTCTGCACGAACACCTGGCCCGACGGAAACCGACCAGTGTGGTATCCATCCCGGAAGGCAGTTGGGGACAAGGGAACCATCACTATATCTGGCTCAACAAACATACCGAATGGACCTGGAAACATATCTACGAAGCGGAAGACACGATGTGCGAGCTGGCCCGTCGCTGGGCGTCCGGGACCGAAAGGCAGGACGCCGAATTGGAGGCTGTCCTGAAACAGGCTGCACGTGAACTCATGTTATTGTCATCCTCGGATTGGCAATTTTTGATCTCGACCTGGTCGGCGCGGGATTACGGTGAACTCAGAATCAGCGAACACTTTAACGACTTTACGCGACTGGCGGCCATGGCCGAGAAAAAGCTCGCAGGTTCTCCGCTGGACACCGGTGACACCGAGTTCTTCAAAGAATGCTCAGCCCGAGACTGCTTATTTGATGACATCGACCTGGAATGGTTCGCCACCGTGGAGTATCCTGCGGCACCCTTAGTGCGGAGTTGAACGGTCTGTCACATGTATTGAGAGACCTGGGCTTGTTGTGTGGGAATGCCGCGCTCCCTTTAGTCGTTCGCAGTGACGACGAGAAGTAATACTTCAACAAACCTCCACGTTATTCACAAGGTATCCTCAGGTTTTCCGGTCAGCTTGTTTTTGGTTGATTTCCAGAGTTGATTCCATCATGGTGCTCTCATGTCAGTAGTCAAGCAACTTCAGAAGTGCCCCTTCTGCCTTGAGCCGATTATGGCTGGAGCAACCCGCTGCAAACATTGTCAGGCGGATATGGTCGCCCGAAAGAATCAGAAGAAGTCGCGGCTGGCCAGGTATCAGACATTCAGGATGGGTTTTCTGGTCGGAATGTTGTTCAGCCTTACCGTGGCCCTTTTGGCGTGGGCTCACGTTTTCTGGGGAGAAGGCTAAAGCCGGGGCTTGTAGTCAAAACCTCATCACTGCACTATGCAGGTGGTGTTGGGCGATCCCGCCCGACACACTCCTGCCTTTTCACAGGCTGTCAGGCGAGTCGCCTTACAGCACCGATTCAGCAGGATGCCTGGTATTGCTGGTCACGGCCACAGAATTCGCCGTTGAGGTGTTAAGGTTCGCCCTAATGTTCCGATTAGAAGAATAGTGTGTCATACGGCGCTATAATACGTCGCATGATGTGATTGAGTCGTGATTTTCAGGAGCTATGAATGCATCCGCAGGCATCTGTATTAGTCGTTGATGACGAGAGTTTCATTCGACAAATCCTGTCCCGAATTGTGAGCCGCGAAGGGTACCAGGTTCACCAGGCCTCCGACGGCAAGGACGCCCTGAAATCTCTGGCCGAAACGCCCTGCCAGATAGTAATCTCAGACATTAAAATGCCGAACATGGATGGTATTGAGCTGCTTTCCGAGATCAAAGCCAACTACGCCCATGTCAGTGTGATTTTGATTACTGCCTACGCCGGGGAGTACTCCGTCCAGGACGCACTGTCGGCAGGGGCCGATGCCTTTATCACCAAGCCCTTCAAAAATGTCGAAATCGCCGAGACGCTGCGCAATGTATTGGTCAAGAACCTACAGCGTCAACAGAAAGCAGCGCAGACTCCAGAATCTACAAGTCCCAAGTAAGCACAGCCATCAGTCTGACCTGCCGACCAACACCGTTTCTCAACAACCCAGAGCCGCCTGACACCGCCCCCAGACCGGGTTTGGGGCATCTGCCGCCAGCCTAAGCAAATCCCTAAGGTTGCCGACAATAGCAAACAGGGAATCAAAGGTGGGTGACGCCAAGGCTTCCCTCTTGGCAAAAGTTCGCATCGAAAGAAGTCGAAGGATAGATCTGACGTGCTGAAAAGACGGGCTAATTCCAACTCCGACAGAGAGAACCTACGTGGCCGAATTCTCCTGCCTTTGGGTGTGGGGCTGGGCGTACTGGTGGCCACTTGTGTCTTCAGCCTGGTACAGGTTAAAGAAGGCCAGATTCATGACGCCATTGAAGACCATCTGGTTGGTGTGGCCGATCTGTTCAAACTCGAGGTAGCCGAGGAAGCGGAATTGATGGGCCAGCTAATCGATGTAATTGCTGCCGACGCCAAGGTGCAAGAAGCATGGCTGGCAAGGGACCGGGGATGGTTGGCCGAGGCATCGCAATCGCATCTTGTCAAATTCCAACGGGATTACCGCGTCACCAATTTCTCTTTCGTGGAACCATCTCAATGCTGCTTTCTCTGCGTTCATGAAATGGAATGCCCCGGCGATACAGTCGCCCATTTCGTGGTGAATAGGGCGGCGCAATCGCTATCCCCTGCTTTCGGCTTGGAAATCGGAGAGTCCGGCACTTTAACAGTCCATGTCGTCAAGCCCTGGTACCTTGGCGGACAACTTGTGGGGTTTATAGAATTGGGCCAGGACACCGGACCCATTACGCGCGAGTTAAACCAGGCACTCGGCGTCCAGCTTTTGATAACCGTGCAGAAAGAATTCATGGATTCGACAACCTGGACGAACGGCCGTGTAACAACCGGGCCTGCAAATGCCTGGAACCGTTTCCGCCGGTTTGTGATAGTAGAAAGTACTCTGGCCAGGTTACCGGACAATCTTGAAAACTACATGGTTGCGAACCACCGGGAACATCAACATGTGACTTTTGAGATGGAGCAGGGTGGCCGTCCCTATATCGCACGACCGTTGGCTCTTATCGATGCCGGCGGCACCGACATCGGCGACATTCTGGTAATCAAGGACGTTTCCGCTGAAAGAGCTGCCCTGTGGACTCTCAGTTTTATTACCGTCGTTTCGGGTATCGTGGTTGGAGCGCTTCTTTTCGGCTTGTTTTATATCATCCTGGGGCGCATCGAAGATAAGCTTGCGCGAACTCGCGACGACTGGAATTCCGAGATCGCAGAGCGAAAGCGCGTAATGGAGGAGTTGGCCCGCCGCAACGATTTCATGAAGAACGTATTCGAGTCACTGACTCATCCCTTCTATGTCATCGACGCCAAAACCCACCGTATCCTGATGGGCAACTCCACGACCGGTTTGGTTGGACAGCCGACCGGTATCACGTGCCACCAGTTGACGCATCATAGTCCCACCCCCTGTCATGATCCAAAGAATGTCTGCCCGCTGGTCGAGGCACGCCGCACCAAAGAGCCGGTCACGGTAGAGCACGTCCACTACGACGACGCCGGCAAGGAGCGTCTTGTCGAGGTGCACGGTTATCCGATTCTGGATAATAGCGGTGAGGTGGTTCAACTTATCGAGTACACGCTTGATATCACCGAGCGCAAGCAGATCGAAAAGGAGCTAAGAGACAGCCGTACACACAGCCGCATGATCATCGAAACGGCCAGCGACGCATATATCGCTATTAATGCTCAAGGCATCGTTACGGACTGGAATCGGAAAGCGGAGAAGATGTTTGGGTGGCTCAGCAAAGAAGCGGTTGGCAAGCCGCTCACAGAATTGATCATTGACTCGGGTCTGGGCAAGATACATAACGAAGCCCTGTCGCGCTGTGTACGAACCGGACATGGACCCATATTGAACAAGCGAGTCGAGGTCACGGCCCTTCATCGTTCCGGCCGACCCTTCCCGGTGGAATTGACCGTTTGGACGACCGGCAGAAGCCCCAACCTTCAGTTCAACGCCTTCATCGCGGAAATAACGGAACGTAAAGTGGCTGAAGAAGAGATCAGGAAATTCAAAACGATCGCTGATCACGCCAGCTACGGTGTGGCCATAGCCGGGTTGGACACCAAGTATATATACACCAATGCCAGTTATGCTCGGATGCACGGCCGTGAACCTGAGTGGTTTGTCGGGAAACGGGTGCTGACCACGCTAACTAAGTCCTCACGGAAGAAGGGGGCTCGTACTATTCGAAAACTGGTGCAGGAGCAAAAGGTCCAACCGGAAGAATTCTGGTATCTGCACAAGGATGGCCACGAATTCCCCGGCTTGATAAGTCCCGTAATGATACCGGACGCAAAAGGTAAACCGGCCTTTGTGGCGGCGGTCTTGGTAGATATCTCAGAACAAAAAAGAGCCGAGGAACAGCTAAGAGAAAGTGAGAAGCAGTTCCGTAACTTGTTCGAGCATTCCAACGACGCGATTTTCGTTCATACTGTAGAAGGTCACATTATTGAAGCCAACCAACGAAGTTCCGAGATGCTTGGCTATGACCGCCAAAAGCTGGTAACTCTGCCCATCCGTGCCCTGCACCCGGACAGCGAAAGCGAGGTTGTCGAGAAGGCCTTTGCCACGGTTGTGGAAGAGGGGTCGGCACAATTCCAATCGAGGTTCCGAAGAGTGGACGGCTCTACCATTGACGTGGAGATATCTTCACGTATACTGGATGAGGAGCAAGGTATCATTCAAGGGGTCGTGCGCGACATATCGGAACGTGTACGACAGGTGAGCGAATTGCGCAAGTTGTCGGCGGCCGTGAGCCAGTCGGCCAACCTGATTTGCATCTCCAACGCCCAGGGCACCATCGAGTATGTCAACCCGGAGTTTTGCCGAACCACCGGTTACAGTTCGGACGAGGCGGTTGGTCAACGATGGAACCTGCTCGAACCCGAGCGTTCCGAGGAAAACCTCTACGATGATATATGGGCCCAGGTATCCGACGGGCACACCTGGTCGGGAAACCTACGCAATCGGCACAAGAACAACGAACTGTTCTGGGCGCGTATGACAATCACACCGATCTTCAATGACAACGGGCAAATCGTAAACCACCTGGCCGTTATCGAGGACATCACAAATGAGATTGTAGCCCAGCAGGGTCTTGCCGAAGCGGACAAACTGTCTGCTATCGGCACTCTGGCGGCCGGGGTGGCACATGAATTCAAAAACTATCTGGCCGGCATTCTGGGAAATGCATCATACGCCCTATCCGGTCTGGACGATAACGACGGGATCGATCTGGCTCGTGAGAGCCTGGGCCAGATTGTGGAACTGGGCGAGCGAGCCAACGGCGTGGCAATGTCGTTGCTCACCTACTCAAAGGCAAAACCGGATGAAATTGCATTTGAGGATATCAGGGCTATTATCGAGAATTCGATTAGGATGGTCGAGAAGGAAATACGCAATCAATCAATTGAAATACTGACACACTTTGAAAACCTGCCGCCATTAAGAGTTTCGGCCAGCAAGATCCAGCAGGTACTATTGAACCTGATAATAAACGCCCGACATGCAATCGACTCAGATGGTGTCATCACGGTCGGTCTGGTGCGCCAGGACGATAAGGCTGTCATCAAGGTATCCGACACCGGTAAGGGTATCCCTGCAACTAATTGCTCAAGGATATTTGACCCATTCTACTCCACCAAAGGAGTATGGGGTAAGGATGCGGTAACCGGTACCGGCATGGGGCTTTCAATCTGTCGCAATATCGCTCGTGAGCACAACGGTGATCTCACCGTGGAGTCTGCGGTTGGTGTCGGAAGCACTTTTATCTTCAGCCTACCGCTCCACAGCGCCGAGGATCGTTCGGCGGCATCCTCGGCCCATGACTCTGAGCAGGCGAAACTACTGTTGTTCTCTGCAGACCAGAGTTTGATTGCAGATTACCGGAGTCAAGCAGACTCCGCCGGATTTGTTCTTCAGGTCGTCGACGATGTGGACTTGATCGGGGATGATCTCAATAATGTCGCCGCTGCGGTTATCTGTGATGCCGGGATAGTGGCCCGTGGGAAGTTGTTTAGGATGCACGAGGTCTGCCACAAGTTCGACGTCCCATTCGTGACCGTGAACTGTGGTGATGCCGACTGTCGTGAATCGGCTTTGGGAAACAACGCTTCTTCAGTGCACGAGGGAAGACCGACCCTGGATGTCATTTCGGAATCGTTGAGATCGATATCTACCCACAAGCTCAGCATTTGAAGCGGTTTAACGCTTGACCGTCACCGACAGGATACGCTGCCCTTCAATCCGTTCCAGTTCGAACTCTATTTGATGCCAGCGTACCTTCTGCCCCTCACTGGGGACCGATCCGACCAGGTCATAGATCAGGCCACCAACGGTGTCGTAATCTCCCTGTGGATAGTCGGTATCAAGATAGACCTGTAGTTTTTCCACCATCAGTGAGGCGCTGACACGAAAGCGGCCATCGGGTAGCTTGTAATACTCAGCTTCCTCGGCATCGTGCTCATCCTGAATCTCGCCGAATATTTCTTCGAGAATGTCCTCAAGCGTCACCAGTCCGGCCACGCCGCCGTACTCATCGACCACGATGGCAATGTGCAGCCGCTTGGATTTGAACTCCTGCAACAGCTCACCGATAATTTTCGTCTCCGGAACGAAGTATGGATCACGCAGGTAGTTTTCAATCACAAATTTCTCACCCGGCTCGGGCATATTGGAGAACAGATCCTTCACGTAGACCAAGCCTACAATCTTGTCGATGGTATTGTCATAGACTGGATAGCGCGAGTGGCCGTCCTTGAGGACCAGCTGGCGAATACTTTTGAAACTCATGCCCCGCTCGATCCCGGTGATGTCGATTCGTGGGATCAGAATTTCTCGCACAACCGTTTGATCCAGCAGAAAAATCTGACCTATCATCTGCTTTTCGTCGTCCTCGACAATAGACTCCCCAATGCCGGCTTCCTCGGCCAGTGTTTCAATGGCCCGCTCGACAATCTCCTCTTTCTCTTCCTCAGACACCGGTTGACTCTCCTGCGCCCGGCCCAGAGCGCTGCGATATACCAACAGTACCGGATAGCACAGATAGTATATGGATGCTATGATCCAGACATGGCGCAACATACGTGGACTTACGGCGCGGCGTGAAGCGCGTCGAGTCGAGTATTCAACCACCATCACGTAAGAGAGCCATATCCAAGCAAGACCCGGAACGACCAACAGATAAGGCGCTAGTTCCAGTTTGGCGGCCAGCCCGACCAACAGTAAGGTCGTGAGGACAGATACCACTATCAGCGCCGCCGTTTTATAGACCACTGCAACTTGAACGAAGGTGCGCGGATCATCGGCCAACCGCATAAGAAACCTCGTTTGCCCGGCGGCCTGCCCCGGGTCGATCTCCTCGACTTCATCCGGATCGATGTAAACAGCGCGCGAATACAGTGAAATCAGATACGCCGTGAAATAGCATATTACTATCACCAGTATGCCGACCAGCTCCATCATCTCTTGTTCGCCTCTCTCACAGCAGTCAGGTATTTATCCTCGCGCGTCTGCATTCGCTTTTGTTCGGCCTGCTTTTCGTGATCATACCCGAATAGATGCAGCAAGCCGTGGCAGGTCAGGCGCAAGTACTCCTGGTACCGGCTGTGTCCGTACTGCTCAGCCTGACGATGAGCCCTGGTGACGCTGATATAGACTTCACCGAAAGTCTCCCCGTCGTGGTCGGGTTCATCAAGGTTGAAGGACAGGACATCGGTGGTTTTATCTAGATTACGATACTGTCGATTCAGCCGACGCATTCCGGCGTCGGTTGTAAATACCAGATTGACCTCGCCGGATTGCCTTGGCGCCTCGGTCCGGGACACTATTTCAAACAGTTGCCGTAGACGTGCGGCCGGAACACGAGCCGTTGTTTCCTTAAAGATCGACAACTTCACTTTACACCCCTTCCGCCTCTGCCGGCGAGGACGGATAGACTACGCGATGATGGAAAGATGCAATCAGCACCTGGGCGAAGGCTCTTCTGATTCTGGCCAGGTCCTTCAGAGTAAGGGGGCATTGATCGAGTTCGCCGGAACCGAAACGGTCATTGATAATACGCTGGATCAGGTTTTCTATGCGGGCCGGCTTGGGATCATCAAGAGTGCGACTGGCCGCCTCGACGGCATCGGCCAACATGGCGATGGCGGTCTCTCTAATCTGCGGCTTGGGACCAGGGTAGCGATATTTGTCGATAACCGATTCGTCCTCGCCCAGTTCCAGAGCCCGGTTGTAGAAGAACGATTGCACCATTGTGCCGTGATGCTCTTCTATGAAATTGAGCACGTCGTCGGGGATTTCGGCATCTTCACCCAGTTGCCTTCCGCGTTTGACATGCGACGAAAGAATCAAAGATGACATCGACGGAGACAAGGCATCGTGTTTGGATTTGACACTGAGTTGGTTTTCGACAAAGTATTCCGGTACGTCAATCTTACCGATGTCGTGATAGTAGGCGCCCACGCGAGCCAGCAACGAGTTGGCGCCGATAGCCTTGGCCGCGGCTTCCGACAGATTACCGACGATAATGGAATGTTGGTATGTCCCGGGCGCTTCAACGGCCAGACGTTTCAGCAGTGGATGATTCATGTCGGACAATTCCAGGAGAGTAATGTCGGTGGTAATTCCGAAAATCGACTCAAAGAACGGCAAGAATACGATCGTCGACAACACCGCCACCATGCCGCTGAGTAGTCCATAACCGACCTCGGTCAGCACCTCATCGGCCGGAGCGAACTTCAGGTTCTCCACCAACAGCACATATATTCCACTGGCCAGCGCGGTAGTAATCATTATCCCAAAGAAATTCGAGCGTCTGCGCACCCGCCTTGAACCCAACGCCGCCACGGTCCCGACGGTCATCGTAGCCAGCGTGATGGTGAAATCGAACCGATGCATCATCCCCAAGAGCAGGGCCAGAGTCAATGTTGAGAGCAAGCCGACCTCGGTGTCAAACAGAATGGTCACCAAAACCGGCAGAATAGCCAGCGGATACAGATACCCAGAGGCGCCCCATCGCGCCACCAGATGTATGAGGAACAGTTGCAGCGCAAAGACCATGAACAAGGCCAACAACTTGGGATTAGAATAGAAAATCTCACGGCGAAAGAAGTAGAGAAAGACATACAAACTCGAAAAAGCCGCCAGCACAAGAAAGGCTCGAGCCAACACCGGCAGGAAGGCCATAAACCAACCCTGTTGAATGGCTTCCGAGCGACGAATACGTTCCATTTCCGCAAGTATATTCTCCTGCCTCTCGGTGATGCGAACACCGTCGCGAACGATGATCTCTCCTTCCCTGACCTCCTCTTTGATATCGCTGGCGTAGGACAGTTCCAACTTGAGGCGACGCTGGAATTCCGTGTCGTTGAGGGTCAAGTTGGGTCTGATAAAAGCGTGACCGATCAGATAGGCAAACTCAACGTCCAGCGAGTCGGTATCACGGAGGTGATTGAGCGCCGTCAGCAACCGTCCGTTGGCTTCGGCAGAATTCAACAGTCGGTCACGCGTGTAGATGTTCTCTCTTTCACCTCGACGGACCAGCACGTTTCGTCCCACCAGGTTGTTCAGCGCCCGATGATCGTCCATGACGCCGATTTTGTAAATGTCATTGCGCATCAATTCACCCAACACCGCGACGGTGGCCGCCAGGTCGGATCGGTGAAAGGACTGAAAGATGGCCTCCCTGCTCAACATGGGAAACCGTTCCGACAGAATGGCCACCACTTCGCTTTCGCTGGGCGGTATATCCGACCCGGTAGTATCCTTCAAGGAGTCAACGGCCATCAGGTAGTCCTGCAACTGTCGAAATATCTGTCGTGTTACGTTGGTATCACAGTCAACCACCGGCGGTACGGTGAGGCGGATTACCCGATCTTCATCTTCCAATTCCCGGTCGGTTTTGTAGACGGTGATCTTGTAGGGAGCGATGACGTCTTCTTGTGCAATCTCCCCCTGGCGCGGCATGTCCAGGGGATCATACAAAGCCTCGCCCGGGTAGAACACGCCGATGAGTAGCGAGGCCAAGAGCAACAAGAGCAGCTTTCTGGTGCGTGAATGGACGGAGCTCCGTTGGAGCTGTCGGCTCTCGCTCTGGACCTTGAGAACCTTCTTGATGCGACGCTTGATTTTTAGTATCAGCGTAAACATACAGCGAATTCCGTTTTCGCCCTACTCCTTGCGTCTCGGTTTTTCGAACCGTTCATACGCTTTAATGATTCTCTGGACCAGGCGGTGTCTAACGACATCCTTGTCGCTCAAGTATACGAAACTGATACCGTCGATCCCCTTTAGGATTTTCTGCACTTTCACCAGGCCGGAATTCTGGGGACGATCCAGATCGATCTGAGTTATATCGCCGGTGATAATAGCTTTGGAATCTTCTCCGATTCTGGTGAGGAACATCTTCATCTGGGCGCTGGTGGTATTCTGGGCTTCATCCAGCACGACAAAGGCCTCGTTCAAAGTTCGGCCGCGCATAAACGCCAGGGGAGCTATCTCGATGACTCCCAGGTCCAGAAGTTTGCGAATCTTGTCCGGTTGCAACATATCGTACAGGGCATCGTACACCGGTCGAAGATATGGATCCACCTTGGCTCGAAGGTCGCCCGGCAGGAAGCCCAGCGACTCGCCCGCCTCGACAGCCGGTCGTGTGAACACCAGTCGTTTGACTCGATTGGCCTTCAACTCGGCCACCGCCATGGCCACGGCCAGATAGGTTTTACCGGTCCCGGCCGGGCCGATGGAAAAAACGAGATCGTGCTGGTCGACTGCCTCGACATAACGTGATTGGCCGACTGTTTTGGGTTTGATCGCCTTCTTGAGCGCACTTGTCAACAGGTTTTCAGTCGAGATTTCCGAGGCCGGTCCGAAGCCATTCTCCTTTACCATACTGATGGCATAGTGCAGGTATTGCTCCGTTATTACATCCCCCTGCCGAACTCGTGTCACCAGGTCATCCACCAGGCGGGCAACCTGGTCGACATCCGACGGTGCTCCCTCGATTGTGAGCCGGTCACCACGAGCTATCATCCGAGCCACAAAACTGGATTCTATTATGCGAAGAGAGATATCATTCTGTCCGAACAACAGCCGTTGATCTACTCCCTCCAGAAGAATACTTAACGACTTCTTCTCAGCTAGTTCCATGGTCCGCCCCATAGCTCACGATTCGTCATCGTTTTTCAGGCTCAAGCCAAGTTCCTCCAACTGCTCCGGGTCCACCTCGGACGGCGCTCCATCCATCAAGGACATTGCGTTGGTTGTTTTGGGAAAGGCAATGACGTCGCGGATCGACCGCGTGCCGCACATAAGCGCTACGATCCGATCCAGGCCGGGGGCCAGCCCGGCATGCGGCGGCGCACCATACTCAAGCGCCCGCAAAAGGAATCCAAACATGCGCTCGGCCCGTTGGTTGTCGATACCCAAAATCTCAAGGACTTTCTCCTGCAGGTCACGGCGGTTGATCCGCTGACCGCCCGAGGCTATCTCCCATCCGTTCAGTACAAGGTCGTATTGCTGGGCTCGCACCCGCCGCCAGGGATGGTTCTCGTCCGACAAAGGCAGATCGGTGGTGTACCCTTCATCGATCATGGACATGTCTTCTTCAACCGGATGTGATACGATATTGTGCATGGCCTGAAGAGCATCTCGTTCACTGTTGTATTCGAACAGCGGAAACTGAGTTACCCAGAGAAACTTCCATTCGTTTGAGCTAGCCAGCTCGTGCTTCTGGCCCAGATGAAGACGTAGTTGCCCTAGTATCTCTTGAGTCTTCATTGGTGCATCGGAAATCATGAACAGGGCATCTCCTTTATCCGCGCCGGCTGCCTTGGTCAGCTCTGCTACCTTTTCGTCGCCGAGGAATTTCGCAATCGGCGACTTATCCGTATCCTGTGTGCGAAGTATATATGCCAGGCCGCCGGCACCGAATTTCTTGGCTTGCTCGGTCAGTTCGTCTACCTGCTTGCGGGAGTATCCACCTCCCTCTTTGAGCACGATCCCCATGACCGCGCCACCTGCAGCAACGTTGTCCGCGAACAGTTTGAAACTACAATCGCGCACGACATCGGTGAGGTCGACAAGTTCCATTGCGAATCTCAGATCGGGCTTGTCTATCCCCCAGCGTCTCATCACCTCTTGGAAGCTGTATCGCGGGAAGGGCGTCTCGACCTTGGCGCTGAGTACTTTGTCGAAAAGATCAGCCATCATCCCTTCGGCCGCGGCGAAGACATCATCGGGCGTCACATAGGACATTTCCAGGTCGATCTGAGTGTGCTCGGGCTGCCGATCGCTTCTGAGGTCTTCATCGCGCATGCATCGCGCCAGCTGAAAGTACTTGTCGAAACCGGATACCATCAGAATCTGCTTAAGCAATTGCGGTGACTGCGGCAGAGCATAGAAATGTCCTTTGGATACCCGACTGGGTACCACGTAATCGCGCGCGCCCTCGGGCGTTGAACGAATCAGCATCGGCGTTTCGATCTCATAGAAGCCTTGCCCGCTGAGATAATTGCGGACGGTCAGGGTGGCCTGATGGCGTAGTCGCATCATTTCTTGCATGGGATTGCGGCGCAGGTCCAGGTATCGAAATTCAAGACGAAGCTGTTCGTGGGCGCTGCATTCATCGGCAATTTCAAACGGCGGCGTCTTCGATTCCGAAAGGGTATGGAAGGAATCGACGACCACCTCGATTTCACCGGTCGGCATCTTTGGATTGACCGTTCCTTCAGGCCGCGCCCGAACTGTCCCCTTAACGGCCACCACGTACTCGTGACGAGCCAGGTTGGCCTCGGCCAACATATCGGGATCGAGCGTTTCCGGATTTATAACGACCTGGGTCAGACCATAGCGGTCGCGCAGATCGATGAAAAACAGACCGCCCAGATTGCGGTAACTATTGACCCAGCCGTTCAGTCTGACTTCGCCATCGATATCGGCGGGTCCTAACTCTCCACAGCTATGAGTGCGCTTCAACTCTGAAAATGGGGGCATCAAACCTCTTATCTTATTGCTGCTACATGTTATCGGCACTTTAATCCGAACGTTAAGAGGAGTTCCTCTTGTGCTGACAAAGGTATGGCCTTCACCTTGGCAAGTCAAGAGCGGTCGGGTCAATCTGATCAGGTCAATGGAAATCTGAGGGGATCGCGGCGAATAGCGATGAAGACTCTCGGCCCTGCCAGTAGTGGTCCCAGGCGGTGGTGAAGGCATCCTTAAGATCATCGGGCATGAGAGTCTGTTCGGTGAAGTAGCCGTCGTACACAACGCGGCCGCTCAGCACGGTGAAGACCCAGTACTCGGAGTAAAGGCAACCGGATGGGCAGTCACCCCAGGCATTGCGAAAGAAATAGAGGATACGACCATCATCGGTGGCGCTCGGCAAGAGCATCGGGCTTTCCCCCATGTACCGATTTGGTACGGCAAAGCGCACTCCTGGCAGTTGTCGGTAAATGTCAGCCAGGACCTCGGAATTCAGCCAATCGTCGAATTTCAGTTTGAGCATATTGAAAGCCGGCATCGACAAGTCGACCCGAACCATGTTATAGAGAGAATTGAGGGAGTCCCAAGCTGTGTATTTTCCATCGGAGACCGCTTGGTAGCTGTCCGGATCAAAACCGAGAATCAAGCGACCGGGTTCCCAGGGCTTGAGAAACCTCAGGTCCACGGCGGGTAGACTGTCGCGAAAACCTGTACGTATCAGAATCAGGTCGGAACGAACGCGCTGGTAGAGTTCGGTCGGCGCTCGCAAGTCGTGAGACAACCAGAGGGCCATGGCCAATGCTTCAGGCTCCGGCTGAGTCGGCGCCTGGTCTGGTCCGTCGTTGCCATCCAAGTGCGGCTTTAACGAAAACTCTCCGCATCCGGCAAGTGTGAGTACAACTGCAAGCAATCCGACAATCCGGAAAATCCGCATCTGGCACATACCTCCTGTTTGATTTATCGGTAGCTGCCGTTGTTTCTTGACGTTGCGCAACGGAGAGCGGCCCAGCCTCACCCTACATCACCTAACATCGAGTGACGACGCGCGAAGCGCGAATAACAGGCTTGCCTGTGTCGGGCGAGGTCGCCGCGACACCACTCTCGAATTGATGGTGCTGTCAGGCGACTCGCCTGACAGCTCTCGGACCGGCAGGCAGGTGTCGGGCGAGGTCGCCGCGACACCACCTGATATGTAAGTTCCACTGGTTCCTGCGTTCGCCAATGGCGAGCGTGTGAACCAGTGGTTCATTAGGTTACTATCGCAGAATGTCACAGAGAGAACCGCAGGGTCACACCTCCGACTTTGTCGAAATCAGGACCCTGCGAAACGCCCCAGGCTTATCGAGGGAAGCGCGCCCCTCGCTCGCAAAATGCAACCGAACAGACCCTGATAGTGTTTCGTATATGGGTTGACAGTCGTGGAGTCGGCATGCTATTTTGTGTTAAGCTGTAACTTTTTGCAGTCGACAAGGTTACTATGAATATTTCGCGTGCGCTGACAGAAAAGCTGGTTCGTCTGGAAATGACAACAGTGGTCGAACCGTATGAGGAGGGCGCGTCGTTTGAGAAGTGGCGACAGCAGGGCAAAGAACTTGTCCTCGAAGAGTTGGTCAAGCTTCTGGAAAACGGCAACCGGGTCGGTAATCGGGGTAAGCTGGTGACGGACTTTGTCAATAGGGAACGTCAGGCGACCACCGCTATCGGCGACGGCATAGCCATACCCCATATCAGGTCAAAGCACGCCAAAGAATTCATGGTCGCCTTCGGACGTTCAACTGCCGGATACGATTTCGATTCGCCCGACGGCGAACCCTCGCGACTGTTCTTTGTCATGGCCGCGCCGCCATACGACGACTCGCTCTATTTGCGGGTGTTTAAGTCGTTGATGGAGATGCTTCAGTACGAGTCTTTTCGCGAGGAGCTGCTAAACGCACCAAGCCCCGGTGAACTGCTCCGGGCCATTCGTGGTATGGAGTAAACTCTGTAAGGCAGCCCGGACAACTCAAAAAAAAAGAAACCATCTGGCAGAAAGCGGCGTTCAAACAGAAAACAGAAGTGAACGCTGTCGAGAGGGATTCAAATGAGATTTGAAGATTCATTATCCGGAGATGTCGCCGTGTTCCAGATTTCCGGCAAAATCATGGGTGGCGAGGAAGCCACGCTCTTTCACGGTCGGGTGCGCGAGAATATCAATCTAAACAAAAAGAGTATTGTCATCGACCTAACCAAGGTGGACTGGATCAACTCTGTCGGTCTCGGTATGCTGATTTCGGCATTGACTACGGTAAAGAACGCGGGAGGGCGGCTGGTGTTGGCCAATATTACGTCTATTGAGTCGATCCTGTCGCTGACCAGGTTGATTAAAGTGTTTGAGAACTACGACAGTCTTCAGGCAGCGCTGGACTCGTTCGGCGATTAAGCTTCGATCTGTCGACCGGCCCCGGATTAATCGGCGACCGGGGCGTAGCGCCTTTTTCTCTCATTGCAAAAAGTAGTCTAATCATGTATATTTTAGGCTGAACGGCGGTGTCGTCTGGGCGCCCCCGATTGGTCTCGCGAAGAAAAAAGTTCTGACGTTTGAATGTCACTGAACCCGAAGTTTTCAGCCCGACAGGTTGGTCAGATCGAGTAGCCGGTCTGCCGGGTCCAACCGACCATTGATAAGATAGTCGCACTTGTTCGGACATGTTAGGAGACGGAGATGATCCCAAGAGTAGCAACCGTTGCGGCAACTCTATTGCTGCTTCTACTGGTGGTGACGAGCGCCCCGGTCCAGGCTACATTCTCGATTGTGGCGGTCGACACTATCACCGGTGAAGTAGGTGGCGCTGGAGCATCCTGCATTGCCGGTTCTCAAATCATCAACGATATTATTGAGTCAGTAGGCGCGGTACACACTCAGGCTTGGTATCAATCGGGCAATCAGAACAACGCCCACGATCTTCTGGCCGAAGGTCAGACCCCGGACTCGATTCTCCAGTGGCTGTATGCCAACGACATCCAGGACCGGCCTGAGTGGCGGCAGTACGGCGTGGTAACTTTGGCCGGCGCGGGCGCCTCGGCCGGCTTTACCGGTGTTGCCACCGACCCCTGGAGAGGCCATATTACCGGGCCCGGTTACTCTATACAGGGCAACATCCTGCTGAGCCAACAGATCATCGACTCGATGGAGTACGAGTTCCTGAATACCGAGGGACCTTTGGAAGAGAAGCTGATGGCCGCCCTGGAAGCAGCCAAAGTCCCCGGCGCCGACACCCGCTGTCTGCCCAACAACAAATCGGCCATCTCGGCCTTTATCAGAGTAGTGCGACCGGGCGACGGCGGCACTACGTACTTATACGAAGTGATCAACAATACGTCCGGCACAACCGAACCGATCGACCTCCTGCGGGTTGCTTATGACGCCTGGAAGCTTCTCAAGCAAGCCGATGCGGACTCTTCGACGGTCCAGGCCACACCGCTGGTAATCGAGGCCAATGGCTCTGACACAGCCTTGGTAACGGTGACTCCTTTCAACAACGAGGGTAACCCGCCGTCCGACGGCGTGTCTTCTGTTTCGACGGCAAACAGCGGCAGTGGCAGCATTCAAGCCGGTGCGCAGGACAACGGCGACGGTAGTTTTTCAGCCGTATTGACCGCCTCAACGACCACCGGACTGGACACCATCACAGCGACTGTGGAGGCGGCCGGGCAGTTTGTCGCCTTAAACCAGCCGCCGGTGGTAACCTACTATCGATGCGGCGACCTGGACGGCAGCCTGACCGAGACGGTGGACATTGCCGACCTGGTGTATGTGGTCGACTACATGTTCAACGCCGGGCCGCCACCACCGATTTTAGAGGCGAGCGACATTGACGGCTCGGGTGGACCGCTCGATATCGCCGACCTCGTGTATGTAGTCGATTACATGTTCAACGGCGGGCCGTTGCCGCTGTGCAACTAAACCATAATAGAACCGGCAGCCGCTGCCGACAGATCATAACAAACACAAGGATAGATTGACATCCGTGACCTTCCCAAACCCCAACGCGCACCGACATCTTGATGTGACGGCGACACGGAACATTCCGGGGGTCGGATGGTTCTGGATAGCGACACACATGGAATAGTGTATGATGCCGATCACTTCTTAGAGAGGCGTAACCAAGGACAGCAGGGTCCTGGAATAATAGGAATATAATAGTATCATCAGATATTGGAGAGCCTAATGAAACCGTATCGCATCCTGGGAATCATTTTCACCATCACCGCCCTGGCCACCGGCGCCGCTTTTTCGCAGATTAGTCTGCCTTCCACGCCGGTCAGTCTCGACAAGTCACTCAGCACAAACACTCCGACAGTCACGACTCCCTCCGTCGATGTCGCGGCCATGTTGGCCGAGGATGAAATCGAGGAAGAGGAAGGTCTTCCGTTTAGATTCGGTGCTCCCTTTGACGTCGATTACACACTCGAAAACTCCGGGCAGTGGGAAGAGTTGACTGATGGCGGCCGGGTATGGCGACTGCGTATCAGCAGCCCGGGTGCTTACTCTATCAATCTTCTTTATTCGCGCTATGTTCTTCCGCCCGGCGCCACCCTGCATGTTTACAATGAAGACCGCAGCATGACCATAGGCGCCTTCACCGACAGGAACAACAAAGACCACGGCGAAATGGCAACCTCACCGGTGAAAGGCGATGTCAGTATTGTTGAGTACTACGAGCCGGCCGACGTGCGCGGCGAAGGTGAGATTGCTATCACTCGAATTGTGCACGCTTACAAAGACATCTTCAGCTGGTTTGCCAAGGACACCGACGGTTTCGGCAGTTCCGGTTCGTGCAACAATAACACCAATTGCCCGGAAGCGGTCGACTGGCAGGACGATAAGCGAGGCGTGGCCATGGTCCTGTTGTCCGGCGGTACGCGCTGGTGCTCAGGCTCATTGATTAATAACGTGCGGCAGGATGAGACACCTTACTTCCTTACGGCCAATCACTGTCTCGGTAGTTCCAACACCTGGATTTTCATGTTCAATTACGAAAGTCCCTCCTGTTCCAATATCAACGGCCCCACTTATATGACGACCCAGGGTTCTACGCTGAAGGCCAGCTACTCCAGTTCCGACTTCGGCCTGCTTTTGTTAAGCGAACAACCTCCGGAAAGCTACGCTCCCTACTACAACGGCTGGTCGAATATCAACTCGGCGGCATCCTCGGCCGTGGGTATCCATCATCCGGCCGGTGACATCAAGAAGATTTCATGGGAAAACAACCCCCTGACGTCCACCAACTACCTTCAAACCAGCGGCACCACCCACTGGCGCGTGGCTCAGTGGGATGACGGCACCACCGAAGGCGGCTCGTCCGGTAGCCCGTTGTTTGACCCCCAGCATCGCATCGTTGGGCAGTTGCACGGCGGCTATGCATCGTGCGCCAGCCTCACGGCCGACTGGTACGGTAAAGTCTCATTGTCCTGGACCGGCGGTGGGTCGTCATCGAACCGCCTGAGCACCTGGCTCGACCCCGACAACACAGGAGCACAGGTTCTGGATGGATGGGACCCTTATGCCGGAGTTAACATCACGCATACACCCCTGCCCGACACCAAGGACACTTCGAATAGCTACGAGGTAGTGGCCGTGATTACATCGAACGCGACGCTTGTTCCCGATTCGTTGCTTCTGTACTACGATGCGGGAACGGGATGGGTCCTTGATACCCTGATACCCGGCGCTGGTCCTGACGAATATGTGGGCTATATCGACGCTCAGTCACCCGGTACCGATGTCGACTACTATCTGTTCGGATTAGATGCCAACGGGAAGGCCGACACCACCGACACCTACTCATTCAGCGTGATTGACTATGCCGTTGCCATGTCACCCGAAAACGAAAACCAAAACCAACCGGCTTTCGATACCGCCTGGTATAGTCTCACCGTCACCAACGACGGTGTGCTTGATGATGAATACGACCTTACGTTCTCGGGCAATAACTGGTCAACGGCGATGTGGGACGAAACAGCAACGTCGCCGGTTACTGAAACCGGCTACCTGACTGCAGATCAAACGTTCAACTTCGTGATTAGTGTGGAAGTGCCTTATAGTGCCTTTGGCGACTATGACAGTGTGGAAGTCGTGGCGACATCGGTGGCCGATCCGTCTCAGACGGCCGCAGCCGAACTCAAGACTTACTCCAACGGAACCACCGGATCGTTCCCCTGGTCGGACCAGTTCCCCGAGGATACTTTGTTCCAGATTCGCTGGGTGTATAACTCCGGCGCTGACGTCTCATTCGAGGCGATCGACCCGCCCAGTCCGCCATACACTCTCAATCTCAACGGCGAATATGACACCATCATCACCCAACCGATTGATCTCACCGGACAAAGCGGTGCCGTGCTGTCGTACTACTTTGAACGAGGCGGCGCCGGTAACGCCCCGGCGGTCGGCGATGACCTCTGGGTGGACTACTACAATTCCGGCGGTTCCTGGATTAACCTGGCCAATCATCCGGGTGGCGGCTCGGCCATGACAGCGTTCGAACTGGCTTTTGCGGACCTACCTGGTGATGCCCTGCACAACGGTTTCCAACTGCGTATCCACTCGGCCGGTGATTGTTCGACATGCGACGACTGGTACGTTGACAATATTCGCCTCGACTTCGCCCCGGACATTACCGCAGGCCCGACATCGATGATGGAGACCCTGGCGCAGGGTGACTCCACGACCCGCGATCTGATTATCGACAACAGCGGCCAGGGTAGCCTGGACTATAGTGTGAACGTGCAACTCGCCCTCAAAGACGGCAACCCTTTCGCCGGTCTCGTCGAAGCCGGGCGGGTCGAACCGGCCCAGCGTGATCATCAGATCGATGAAGGCTTCTTCCTTGAGGCCAAAGGTTCGGAAAGCGGCAACATGGGTCTTCCCGTACTGTACGATGCGGGTGGTCCGGATGCTTTCGGCTATTTCTGGATCGACTCCGACGAACCGGGCGGTCCCACTTTTGCGTGGGAAGATGTATCCGGCACCGGCACCGACTTGGTCGGCGACCTCGGTGATGACAACTCGATCGGTCCTATCGATATCGGTTTCGATTTCCCGTTCTACGGCAACACATATAACTTCATCTACCTTGGATCGAACGGCATCATCGGTTTTGCGCCCACCGCTATGAACGCCCGGACCGAAACGCCTTTTCCCAACAGCGCCGAGCCGAACAACATTATTGCGTTATTGTGGGACGACCTCAATCCTGACGACGGCAACAATCCGGGCGCTCATGTATACATAGACACGACCGGAGGACGTTGTGTCATTCAGTTCGTCGACTATCCGGAGTATTCCGCCTCACCCGGCGATGTCATGAACGCCGAGATCATTCTGGAGCCCAACGGTTCGATCAAGTTGCAGTACCTTAGCCTGGCGCCGGGCTTTGACATTCTCTCCTGCGCCGCCGGTATCGAGAACAGCGACGGCACCGACGGACTTGAGATAGTCTACCAATCCGCCTACCTGCACGACAGCCTGGCTGTTCAGATCGTCAACCCGTATCAATGGCTGAGTGTGAACAAGACATCGGGCATGATCGCACCCGGTGACGCTGACACTATTCTCTGCAGTTTCCAAACAGCCGAGTTGGACACCGGGTCGTATCAGGCTACGATCACGATTGCCTCCAACGATCCGGACCCCGGCGACAATCCGCTGATGGTCCCGGTTGACCTCACCGTAACCGACGGTGGTCCCGGATGGATTTGCGGCGACATTGACAACGACGGCGAAGGACCCAATATCGGCGACCTGATCTACCTGGTCGACTTCATGTTCAACGCCGGTCCGCCCCCGGTCTATGAAGACGCGGCCAATGTTGACGGACTCAGCGGCATCGATGTCGGCGATCTCGTCTACCTGGTGGATTTCATGTTCAACTTAGGACCGGCGCCGGCCTGCCCATAATTGCGCCAACATAAAAGTCGCACCCAAAACGAACGGCTACCTGTTGTCAGGTAGCCGTTTTCATGTGGATAGATGTTATCCTTAGATCAGAACTCAGCGCGAATACCGAAAAACACCTGCCGGGGCGGGCCGTAGTTCTGAGGGTTGGCTTGTTTTAACATATACTTCTGCTCGTAGTTCAAGCCGGTCTCGTCGGGGTCCGGCTGGTACTCGATCATGATTTGGCCCATTTCGGTGTCCAGGTATCCGTTGTAATCAGGTTCGCCTGTAACGTTCCAAACATCGGCAATATTTTCGGTATCCAGCAGGTTTTTGATCCACAGAAAAGGAACGAAACTCATCCCGCCGAATGAGACTCTCCGCTGGACCCTCAGGTCAACAGTCGAGACCCACTCGGACCGCTCTGAGTTAACTGACCCCAGCAAAACCCGACGGTGAAGGCGCTCCGAGGCACCATCATACGGAGCCAAAGGAGTGTAAGGACGACCACTACTGACCCTGGCCGTTAGGTTCACATTGAGACCTTGCAGCGGGTAGATGCCGCCGATGCGTGGTCCGGTCGACTCGGCCATATTCAGATCAACGCCCCCCACGAATTTGTGCCTGCGATCATAGTTCAAAGCACTGGAAGCAAGCTGCACGGCGCTCCAGTTGATACCAAATGAAGAGAGTCCGATCTGTGGGACTCCAGTGGGCTCGGTCCAGGTGTAAGTAAGCGAAGTCCGAAGCAGAGAAGTCAATCGCGACTCGACTCCGGCGGTGAAACCTTTGGCCTTGGTCTCCAATCCTCCGGCATAAATGACGTAGCTCGAAATTGTGCCGGCCACAGAATCTACCGAGGCGATACCAATTTCATCAGTCGTCTTTCGCCAAAAGGCAGCGAAGGAGAACGTCAGTTGGTCCGAAGCGCGGATAGCCAAGCCCACATCAAGGTTACTTGACTTTACAGTTTCGATCCTCGCATCGGAGTGGGGATGGAACCTTGCACTCGTAACTCTGTTTTCGAAAAGCGCCCAATCATTGTAGATCTGCCGGAGCGGGGGCAGCTGGTGGCTGATGGCGAATCCGGCGTGTACCCTCAGCAAATCCCGGACACGATAGGACGCCCGAAAACTCGGCGATAGTTTGCCGAATGAAGATGTTTTGGTCAGATCGACCTGATCAATCTTCTCAGGGTCACCCAGGCCAAAGGGATTGGTGTAGCTACGCAGCAGGTAATCTTTGTGATCGAACTTCTCCCACCGCAGTCCGGCGGTCAGAGCGAACCCCATGTAACTTAGCCGGTCTTGAGCAAAAAAGGCGAAGCTCACCGGGTGTTTGGTGTCATGCCTCCAGTCCTCACTGTCTGATTCCCGCCCGAGTGAATCATAGCCATACCGAATGAGATACCTATCCGAGTTACTGTTGGTAGCGTCCAGATTCTCAAAGTAACGAAGCGTGTGACGACGGTACTCAAAACCGGCGCTCAATATGTTGTGGTCTCCCAAACGCGCACTCAACTCACTCTGGAATCCAAGCGTGGACGACTTGTAGTGCATGAAATTGGCGAAATAATGGTCGTAAGGCATGTAAACCTCATTGCCCGAAGTATCGGTAGCCCGGGTAAGCTCATCCGACACGTAAAACAGGTCAAAACCATCTAATTCAGGATTTCCTATGTCAGTAACCCAGCCGTCCGGCCATACATAGTGTCGACGGTAGGCTTCGTAGTTGTCAAACACGACACCATCGCCCTGAATCCGTTCGGTCTCTCGGTAGTTGCCGACAATAGAGGCGCTTACTTTGTCGTTGATTCGACAGGCAAGGCGACCACTGAGTCCCAGGTTGTCGTCTTTGAAGCGAGGCGTATGCGCTATATCAAACAGAAAAACGTGACGGTACTCACTCCACTCATCACTTGACTTGTCTCCGGTAACGGTCAGAGATAGATCATCGGTAAAATCGTAGTCGGCCCGTCCGTGATACGTCCAACCGCTCTGCCAGTTGTTGGGCAGTCGGTCCGGCGCACCTGGAAGGACCTCTTTGGTTTTGGGCGAAGGATTGCGATCGGCCAGCCATCGGCGCTCCACGGTCGACATGAAGTAGCCGCGCTTAAGCAACGGAATCGGCCCGCTCAATCGAGCGGTGTACCAGTTTTGATCGTATCCGGAACCGATACCGTTGTCCGTCACCGCCTCCACCATGCCGGAATACTGTTCGCCGCCACCTCGGGTGAGTATTTCTATAGCCCCTGAGTTTCCGTCGGAAGCCGTAGCCGAGTTTAATGACGACCTGAAGACCAACTGTTCTATGGCGTGCGGACTCACCGACGCGGTATAGTTTCTACTGATCGGCTCAGTGAAACTCACGCCGTTGACTGCATATCCCTCATCCCACAGACGGCCACCCATGGCGTGCACCTGCGTCGAATTCTGAGGATCGTGAGCCGCCTGGATTTCGTGAAGTTGGATCGCGTTGGATCGCGACTCGGTGACCGTCGGCTGCAAAAGTAGAAAGTCCTGCAGTGTGCGGGCGGGCAGCCGGGTGATCTCATCCCTGGCGACCATTGCAGCGCCGACTGCGTTTTGCGTCGTTGTGGAAACACCGGACGAGGCCTCACCGACCAAAGCCAGGCGGCCGGGTTGAACAGTCGTAACTCCCGCCACAACATGCAACTCGTCGACCACAAGGGAATCATACCCAATGGCTGCTATCACCAAGCGGTAGCGACCGGCAATCAAGTTGCCCACTCGGTAATCGCCCAGGCTGTCGGTCACCGCCTCCGTCAGGTGACCCGGCCGACTTATCGATACCACCGCTCCCACCAACGGCGAGCCTGATTGGCGGTCGTGCACGGCACCCTCAACGGCTCCGAAGGTCGCGGCGTGGCCCGTCGATAGAGGCATCAGCATCACCATTAGACATACCACCGCCAAGCTTCCAGCCGGCGAAGGGACAAAACTGGGTTTGAACATAACATTCCTCCCGGAAAAAGATGTGTCTCTGCCTGATGTCCTTACTATACCGGGGTATAGTTTATTCATTATAGCGATGTTTACCGACAGAAACAAGACAACCAAGTGTTATTTCAGAGCAGTTTTCAGAAGCGCATGGTGAATCTTGTGTGCACCTCGGGCGTGGACATGACGAACAAGTCACCGCGATGCAATCGCATGATCTGACGAGCCAGACTTAGACCAATCCCGGAGCCACCTTTGCGAGTCGTATAGAAAGGTACAAATATCTTTTCCAGAGCGTCGGGAACAATCCCCGGTCCGTTGTCGGACACATGGATGACGGCGCGACCGCGATCATCAATACCCGCCTCGATATCTACGCGCGCCCCGTCACGCCCGCCCGCTGCCTGGATGGCATTCAAGACCAGGTTTATCAACGCCTGTTCCACCAGTTGTGGGTCAGCTACCAGTTGAAGGTTGTCCGGATGCACGGTACAGTCGAACTCGACGCCCTGTTCGGCCAGTTGCGATTTGATCAGTTGCGCCACTCGATCCAGCAATTCGCCCAATGGAAAATTGAGATACTCCGGTTTGGGCAGGTGAGTAAGGTCGCGGTAGGCATCGACAAATTGTGTGAGACCGCCCGCCCTCTTCTGGATGGTCTGCAATGCGTCTCGGATATCGGCGCTACTGTCGTAGGCATCATCGGCCGACCGATCCGAAGCCACCAGGTCCTCAACGGTTGCCGCCAACGAGGCAATTGGCGTGAGCGAGTTTTTGATTTCGTGGGTGAGCACTCGGATAAGATTCTGCCAGGCTTCCATCTCCTTCGCATTCAATTCGCTGCTGATATTCTGAAGCGTGACCAGTGTTATCGCCTTGCCACGCTGCCTTAGCTCGGTGGCGTAAACGGACAACTGCATCAGCTCTTCGTTGAGGGTCACGGTGACCAAGGTGCGTTGACCCGACTTTATGTTCAACAGTTTGTCGACCAGGGCTGGACAACTCTCCTGCAGGGAACGGATGTTTCTCAATCGGGGCAGGTTGAACATCCGCTTGGCAGCCGGGTTCAGAAGTTCGACATCGCCGCTTTTTTGAAACGCCAATAACCCGATTCCGATATGCTGCACCACCGTTTGGAGATAGTGCAAGCTCTCTTCACGCTCGGCGCGGACCTCGCGGAATCTCGACATCACTTCACCAAAGGCAAGGTTCAGCTCCTCGAACGAGGCACCCTTCAGGCCGCCGGTGAAGGTCTGCGAAAAATCGGAATGGGCGATCGACAGCAGGAAGCGCTGCAGGTTACGATTGGTGGTCTCAATGAACCTGATCAAGCCGAATATCTGATAGACGATGGTGATAGCGACGATAATGGTGGTAGCATACAAACTGGTGGCCAAGAGTAGGTGGACGAACAAAACGATAGTAGCGCCCAGGACAAGCACTCGCAGAAGACAGAGCGTCCGAAAGCGCTTAGAGGCCATAGCGATCCAATCTGCGGTAGAGCGCCGCCCGTGTCAAACCGAGTTCTCTGGCCGTGCGTGTTACATTGCCGTCATGCTTGGCCAGAGCCTTGCGAATGACTGTCTTTTCCACTTCCTCCAGGCGGAAGCTGTCAATCAACAGATCACCCGAAGCTTTGCCGGCCGAGGAAAGAACGAAATCTTCCGGCTGCAAAGTCGATGCGTCGCACATAATAACGGCTCGCTCGATTGTATGCTCCAGCTCACGCACGTTCCCCGGCCAACCATAAGCTCGGAGCTTGGTAAGGCACGAGGCGCTTAGTTTGGTAACGGTGCGCCGGTACTTGTGTGCGTATCGGCGCATGAAATGCTCGGCCAGTACCGCCATGTCATCCGGCCTCTCACGCAACGGTGGCAATTGAACCTCGACCGTGTTGATGCGATAGAGCAGATCCTCGCGAAACTTGCCCTCACGCGCCAACTCGATCAAGGAGACGTTGGAAGCGCAGATCAGTCTGATATCGATAGGTATCTCACTGTTGGAGCCGACTCGCGTCACCTTGCGGTTTTGAAGAACAGTAAGTAGTTTGACCTGCAAGGGCAGCGGAAGGTTTCCAATCTCATCAAGAAACAGCGTCCCCCCTGTGGCTGTCTCAAAACGTCCGGCTCGATCTTCGCGGGCATCGGTGAAAGCGCCCTTGACATGGCCGAACAATTCACTCTCAAAAAGCGTCTCGCTGATAGAACCCATGTCTACCTTGACAAACACTTCCCCGGCCCGGGCCGATTGCCGGTGAACGGCACGCGCTGCCAACTCTTTGCCGGTGCCGTTCTCCCCAAGGATCAAAACATTGGCCTCGGTAACGGCAACTTTCGAAATCACGCCGAACACTTTTTGCATGGCATCACATGATCCGATGAAGTCCCTGAACGGAAGGTCGAGCTCCTCACTCAGCGCTAACTGCCGCTGGCGCAGAGTTCCCACTTCGCGACGCGAACGACTTAGTTTCAGCGCCGACATAACGGTCGCCAACAGCTTTTCGTTTTGCCAGGGCTTCTCCACGAAATCGGTTGCGCCATATTTGATCGCCTTCACGGCCAGGTCGACATCGGCAAAGGCGGTGATCAATATCACCACCGCACCGGGATCGATCTGCAAAATCTTGTCAAGCCAGGTAAGCCCCTCCTGTCCGCTGGTGACATCCTTGGTGAAGTTCATGTCGAGCATGTAGACGTCGAACTCCTCATCGTTCACCAGATCAGGCAGACACTCCGGACTAGTCTCGGTGCGCACTCGGCTGACATGCTGTTTCAAAAACAGCCGAGCCGCCTGAAGAACGTCTTCATCATCATCGACAACTAAGATTCTACCGTATTTTTCAGTCATGGTGTCCTGCCAGAATATAATATGCTTTCGTCTGCCATATTTCAAGGACTTCAATAGCAGATTCCGTTCCGAATGCGACGGGCCGACCTAAGTCGTTGTGAATCACAACGTCATGCGCCCGGGAACATTCCTGCGAAAGTCGCGGATCACCTTGACTGTACGCCAGCGGACACCCTATGTTTCACCAGCGGACGGTTTTGAGGTCGACTTGATCGTGCAAGCCCTTGGCTTCCAGCCAGTTCTGGCGTTGGGCACACTTTTTGTTCGTAACATGGGCAAGTGAGATTGCGTAACAAAAAAGTGTCAACGGATAGAATCTATGGATAGACAGATACAAAAGAGAAAGTGGCCGCCCAAGAAAATCGCCTGGGTATCGGTCTCCGCCTTGTTCATACTGGCGATAGCTTACAATTTGATTTTCGGCGATCACTCCTCCAAACTCAATGTGCGGGCCGAGAGACTGACTGTCTCGACGGTATATAACGGTGAGTTTCAGGAGTTCATTCCGGTGACCGGTGCAGTCATTCCGATCAAAACCAATTACCTTGACGCCATCGAAGGTGGCCGTGTGGACACCGTGTTCCTTGAGGCCGGTACCACTGTTGAGAAAGGTGACAGAATCCTGAAACTGGGCAACACCAACCTGCTTTTGGACATCATGTATCGCGAAGCGGAGTTGGTCCAGCAAAGCAACAACCTCAGAAACACCAGGCTAACCATGGCCCAACGTCGGCTGGCCGTGCAGGGTCAGATTCTGGAGCTTGACTATCAGATCAAGCAGCAAAAGCGTGTCTTTGAACAGTCCTCGGAACTGAAGCAAAAAGGTCTGATCGCCGGTCAAGAATACGAGGAGGCCAGCGATGAATACGAGTACCTGGTGGCCACCCGTGAACTGACCATGGAGCAATATCGACAGGACTCCATCTATCGCGAAACGCAGATTGCGCAACTGGAAGGTTCGTTGGCCAGAATGGAATCCAACCTCGAAGTCGTCAGACAAAACCTGGATAACCTGGTTCTCAGAGCACCGATATCGGGCCAGCTTACGTCGTTAAACGCGGAGGTGGGTGAGAGCAAAGGACGCGGCGAACGCCTGGGACAGATCGATGTATTGGAAGGTTTCAAAGTGCGCGTGCCGATCGATGAACACTATATCGCACGGGTAGACATGGGACTGGCCGGCGAGTGTACTTACAACGATAGCGTATACCATCTCACCATCAAGAAAGTGTACCCCGAGGTGCTCAATGGCCGCTTCGAAGTTGACATGGTGTTCGTCGACCAGTCTCCGCCGGAGATCCGTCGCGGCCAAACGCTGCGCATTCGGCTTGAGCTGGGTGATTTGTCTCAGGCTTTGCTATTGGCCAGCGGCGGTTTCTACCAAAAGACCGGAGGACGATGGGTCTTTGTGGTCGACGAGTCGGGAGACATGGCCGTGAAACGAGATATCCAACTGGGACGCCAGAACCCCCTCAACTATGAGGTCCTGTCCGGACTCAGCGCCGGTGAGCGGGTCATTACATCATCGTATGACAGTTTCGGCGAAGTCGAGAAATTAGTATTGAAAAAATAATCGTACCATCCGGGAGGTCGACAGTCTGTCGCGCTCGGGTTTGTTGGAGATACATCATGATAAAAATCGAAAACCTCGAAAAAGTCTACCGCACTGAAGAAGTCGAGACGACCGCCCTTAACAAAGTCAATGTCGAAATCAACGAGGGCGAATTCGTGGCCATAATGGGTCCTTCCGGCTGCGGCAAATCGACACTTCTAAACGTGCTGGGTTTGCTGGACAATCCCTCCTCGGGTAAGTACCACCTGTTGGGCCAGGAGGTCTCGGGTTACACCGAAAGACAACGCGCTCAGCTTAGAAAGAACAACATTGGGTTTGTCTTTCAGAGCTTCAACCTGATCGATGAACTCACCGTGTTGGAAAACATCGAATTGCCGCTGTTATACCTTGGACAGTCGGCGGGCATGCGCAAACTGCGAGTTCACGACGTCATGGAGCAAATGCAATTGACGCCACGCAAAGGCCACTTCCCGCAGCAACTCTCCGGTGGTCAGCAGCAGCGCGTGGCGGTGGCCCGGGCCGTTGTGGCCGAACCCAAACTGATCCTGGCTGATGAGCCGACCGGTAATCTCGACTCCAGTCACGGCGACGAAGTGATGAATCTTCTGTCGTCGTTGAACGAGGCCGGCACAACTATCGTCATGGTAACTCACTCACCGGCCTACGCAGAACATGCCAGGCGCACGATTCACCTGTTCGACGGGGCCGTAGTTACAGAAGATTTCTCATCGCAGCATCATGTATAGCAACTACCTTAAAGTCGCCCTGCGCAACATCGTTCGGCACAAGACCCACGCGGTCATCAATGTGGTCGGACTGGCTGTCGGCATTGCTTGCTGTCTGATGATTCTAATCTGGGTCGACAGCGAGTTGGGCTTCGATGAGTTTCACAGCAAGGTCGATCGGCTTTACCGGGTGGTGCGCTATACTACCGAAAGCGAGTCGAGCGAGTTCAGAGCCATCACGCCCTCTCCCCTGGGTCCGGCGCTGGTCGAGGAGCTGCCCGAGGTCGTTGCCGCGACGCGGTCCGGCGGCGACCATCCGCGCCTGGTCAAAAAGGACGACCGTTTGTTTCAGGATGATAAGATAGCCTTTGTCGATCCATCCCTGTTTACACTGTTCTCGCTACCATTGTTGTACGGCGACTCGTTAACGGCCTTGACCGATCCCTCTTCGGTGGTCATATCCGAAAGTATGAGCCGCAAGTATTTCGGAGACGACAATGCCGTGGGACAGGTACTGAATATCGAACGATCCGACTATACGATCTCGGCCATCATGAGGGATTTGCCGGACAAATCGCACCTGGCCTTTGACGCCGCGCTGCCGTTTGAGTCGCGCTCGGATCATGTCAAAGAAGTCAGCGATCGCTGGGAGGCTTCCGGCTACTACACCTATGTGCTCCTCGACGACGATGCATCCACGGCCCAAGCCACCGAGAAGATGAACGCGATTCTTAACCAACACCTGGAGAACCCAGAGTACCGTCTTGAGTTGCAACCCATAACGAAGGTGCATTTGCATTCGGCCGGCATCTTCGGCGAGAAAGCCAAGGGCATTGTGTATGTCTACATGTTCAGTGCTATGGCTATTCTGATCCTTATTGCCGCCTGTATCAACTTCGCCAACCTGACCACCGCCCGCTCAAGCGTGCGGGCTACCGAAATCGGCGTTCGCAAGGTTATGGGTGCGCGGCGGACTGATCTGGTGCGGCAGTTCCTGGCCGAAGCGGTGATCATGTCCGGTGTGGCAGCCATCATTGCCTTCGGGTTGGTGGAAATACTGTTGCCCGCCTTTTCCGTTTGGGCTGGTAAAGACCTCGGCCTGCACTTCGCATCCAACTATCAGCTACTGTTGGCCATTCTGGCCGTGACCGGAGTGACCGGACTGGCCGCAGGCGCCTATCCCGCCTTGTGCCTCTCATCATTGATACCAATCCGGGTACTCAAGGGAGAACGCTCGGGACGACGCGGCAAGAGCCTGCTGAGAAGAATCCTGGTCGTGACACAGTTTGCGCTCTCCATATTCTTGCTGGTGTGCGCGTCGCTGGTCTATCAACAGCTTACCTTCATGACCTCCGGCGATCTCGGATTTGTGCATGACGATGTAATGAGTATATACATGCGGGGCGGTTTTTCAAGTGAATATCCGGCCCTGCGGCAGGAATTGCTGGCCATGCCCGGCGTCGTCGACGTTACGGCCGGTACACCGCCGGTGGAATTGAGTTGGGGGAGTGCTGACCTGGAATGGGAGGGCAAGGACCCCGACCTCCGTTTTGGAATGGGACGCTACAACATAGATTATCAGTACATCAGTCTTTTCCAGATGGAGATGCTAAAGGGACGCGGGTTCTCGCAGGACCATCCAACCGACCTGACGGAAGCCTACATCCTGAACGAGGCGGCCTTGAGTAAGATGAAGCTCGATGACCCTATCGGCAAATCATTCGCGATGGACGGTCGCCAGGGTAGTATCATAGGCGTCGTAAAGGATTTTCATATTTTCTCCATGCACGACGAGATCATCCCGCTGGCGCTCCAGATGGACCCCGACGGATTGGAGAATCTGATCATACGCACGACACCGGAACAGGCTGCGACCGTCATGAGTTTTATCGAGTCGCGATGGCGGGAGCTCTCGCCCGAATATGCCTTCGACGCCCAGTATCTGGATGCGACCATCGAAGGCTTCTATAGATCGGAACACCAGACGGCTACACTGGTCGGATGGTCGGCCGGAATAGCCGTTGTCATCGCCTGCCTGGGACTGTTTGGGCTTGCCTCGTACATGGTGGAACGGCGCACCAAGGAGATAGGTATCCGCAAACTGCTCGGTGCCGGCGTGACCGGTATCGTTCGAATGTTGTCGACGGAATCGACCTGGCTGATTATCGCAGCCAACGCCCTGGCCTGGCCCGCGGCCTACTATGCTGCCGATCTATGGCTGGCGCGGTTCGCCTACACTATTGAAATCAACCTGATTACATTCTTCACTGCCGGCTTCTTCGTGCTCGCCATAGCGTTGGTGATAATCGCAGGTCACACCATCAGAGCGGCACGAGCCAACCCGGTGAATGCCCTTCGGAATGAGTAGTCACAGGAGAACGTAATGCTAAGAAACTACCTTCTGGTTGCCCTGAGAAACCTCTACCGCAACAAGCTGTATTCCGCTATTGGCGTCATCGGGTTATCACTGGGAGTGACCTGCTGTCTGTTGAGCTTTCTCTACATTCGGCATGAGTTGTCCTTTGACCGCTTTCATGCCAACGGCGACAACATCTACCGACTGATCCAGACGGAGAGTGAAAGCCACTCAAGTTCTGCAGGCTCCTCCTCTACCTCGCCAATGCTGAGAGAGGCGGTGAAAACGGGCATATCGTCGGTAACGCAGGCCACACTGGTAACAGGTTCAGAGCATGTGGTTTCACGCGGCGCCAAGTCGTTCACCGAATCGGTGCTGAGTGTTGACAATGATTTCTTACAGATGTTCTCTTTCGAACTCCGTGGAGGTGACCCGGCCACAGCCCTTCTGGACCCGTCGTCGGTGGTGGTGACTGAAGACATTGCCCAAAAGTACTTCGGTTCAGGAGATCCGATCGGTGAAACCGTTACAATCCTATTGGGTGAAACCAACGTCGATCTAATTGTCTCGGCAATCATAGAAGCCGCCCCCGTTACTTCCAGTATTCAATACGATTGTCTCATCTCTGCATCGTTACTCAAACATACCATCCCTGAAGAAGTGACACAGAGTTGGACCAACGTGCTGGTCTCGACCTATGTTCAAATACCACCGGGCACCGATATTGGGTCGCTGGAAAGAGCCATGTCGTCACATATCACCGGCTTGGCGTCGAAAGACCATCCGGATTTACAACTCAGTTTTTCTCTCCAGCCGCTGGCCGACATCCACCTTGAGCCTCGCTACGAAGGCGAATCGATCTCCTCCACCGATCCAATCTACCATATTGTACTGTCAGCCATCGCTCTGGCGATCCTGACCATTGCCAGTATCAATTTCGTCACCTTATCGGTGGGACGTTCCAGCACTCGCACGCGCGAAGTCGGGTTGCGCAAAGTTCTGGGGGCTCGCCGCGGCCAACTCATGAAACAGTTCTGGGGTGAACCGCTCCTTTTGTGTGTCGCAGCCGGGATACTTGGTGTGGCCCTGACCGAAGGGTTTCTGCCGACCTTCAGTGAGCTGGCCCAAAGACAGTTATCGCTCGATCTTTTTACCGACTGGACAATCCTGCCCACTTTGCTGGCCGTGGTCTTAATTACGGCATTCCTGGCCGGAATCTATCCTGCCGCTTTGCTGTCACGATTGGCCCCAACAGACGCCATGCGCGGGACCGCTGCTTTCGGCGGGCGCCGCCGCATAATACAAACCCTGGTGGTGTCGCAGTTTGCGCTGTCTGTTTTTCTGATCCTCAGTACGTTGGTGATATCATCGCAATTGGATTTTGTCCGCAGCAGACCGTTGGGTTACGACAAGGATTACGTTGTGAGTGTGACCACCAACACAGAAGGCGAGGAGGCGGCCGACCTGGTCGCACGTTTCCGTAACGAGCTGGCGGGTCAACCGGGCATCGTTGACATTTCCGGATACTCGTATCCGTTCGGCCAGTCGTGGCTCTACGTCCGAATCCCCGACGAGGGTGGGACAACTGTTCTGATAGGAGAGGATGTAACCGGACCGGCCTTCTCCATCGCCGGCGACACGGCTGTCTACTTCTATCTGAATTGGATTGATCCATATTATATTCCGACCATGGGGATCAAGATGGTTGCCGGACGCAACTTTTCCCCGGACTATTCCTCAGACCAAAACGGAGCTATCCTGATCAATGAAACGGCAGCCAGACATTTGGGCCTTGATAACCCGGTTGGGCAGAAACTGCCGAAGGGTTTCAGCGATGCCACGATTGTGGGTGTGGTCGAGGACTTTCACTACTATCCACTGCACCGCAAGATCGATCCGCTGGTGTTTCACATGCCGCGACACGACAATCTGAGCAGCCTGTTTGAAATCGCGGTACGTGTTCGGTCGGACGATGTCCCGGCCACTCTTGCCCGCATCGAGAACGCCTGGGACCGTACCAGCAACGGCAAACCGTTTGCATACGAGTTTGTGGATGAGACCGTCGATCAACAATACGCAGACGAACGACGCTGGCGGGAAATCGTGCGCAATGCCTCAGCTCTGTCTATCCTGATCACCTGCCTGGGTCTGTTCGGACTGACCTCGCTGGCCGCAGCCAAACGGACCCGTGAAATCGGCATCCGCAAAGTGCTGGGTGCCACGGAGTCGAACATCGTTCGATTAGTCTCCAAGGAGTTCATTGTTCTCGCCGCTATCGGCATCGCCGTCGCCAGCCCGATAGGGTATCTTTCGTTAAGCCGATGGCTGGACAGGTTCGCCTATCATCCAAGTCTCGGTTGGGAGACCATTGCACTCGCGGGATCGGTTTCCCTGGCCATTGCTCTCACATCGGTGAGTGTTCAGGCGCTGAAAGCTGCCCGCGCCAATCCAGTAGACTCAATCAAGTATGAATAGAAACGGAGAACATCGTGGTCAAGAACTATCTGGTAATAGCCCTTAGAAACCTCTACCGCAACAAACTCTACACGGTGGTTAACCTGGTCGGGCTGGGTGTAGCCATGGCCTTGTGTGTTGGCGCCTACGTCAACTATGAGTTCGGCGCCGACTTTGACTCCTTTCATGAAAAGGCCGATCAAATCCACACGATAAACAGCTACCGCTTGGTGGACGGCAACCGTCAAAACTGGTCACTGACACCTGAGCCGATGGCCCCGGCCATGGCCTCGGAAATCCCGGGCATAAAGAACTGGAGCAGGGTAACACGCAGCGGCGGCATCATGCGCCATGAAGAACAAGTGTTCAACGAGACCTTCTACTACGTGGACGATGGTTTCTTTGACATGATCTCGTTTGACATTATATCCGGCACGGAGGATACCTTCGACGATCACGCCGGCATCATCATAACCGAGGACCTGGCTCAGAAATACTTTGGGAACGAAACCGCCGTCGGAAAACGCATGATTCTCTCGCCCGATGGACAACAAGAGTATGACTTCGTCGTCTACGGCGTCATGGCCAAGCCACCCAAGAACTCCTCGATGCAACCGAACGTACTCGTGCCTTACGCAAAGTCCGCCGACCTGCGGGAGCGTGATCTGACCAGTTGGGACCGATGGACTCGGGCCGTTCTGATTGAAACCGAACCGGGGGTCTCAATAGCATCGATCGAGACTCAATTGGATAGGTATCTTTCGCACACCAACGAAGCCAACCCGACTTTTGAAATGGCCGGGTTTTATGTTTCACCTCTGACCGAACTGGCCGAACACTCACGCAACGTCTACGGCGGCCCGTTCTGGCAGGGCATGCACCCGGCGGCAGTTTACGGCCCGACTGTCACCGCAATTCTCGTACTGCTGTTGGCCTGTTTTAACTTCATCAATACGTCAATCGCGTTTTCCTCAAGACGGCTCAAAGAGATCGGCATCCGCAAAGTCATCGGCGGGCAGCGCGGACAGTTGGTCAAGCAGTTCATAGGCGAAAACTTGTTGTTGTGCCTGGTCTCACTGGTCGTAGCCGCCGCTTTGGCCGAGGTGATCGTGCCTGCCTATTCCAGCCTCTGGCCGGATTTGGAACTGACCATGAACTATGCCGACAATCTGGGGTTAGTCGGCTTCCTGGTTGGATTACTCCTGTTCACCGGTCTCGCGGCGGGGGCTTATCCGGCCCTATACGTTAGCAAGTTCAACCCCGTGGCTATATTCAAGGGCAAGCAAAAACTGGGCGGCAACAACACCATCACCCGGATCCTACTAACTTTCCAGTTTGCTCTGGCCATGACGACTATCATTGCCGCGGTCGTTTACAGCAAGAACGCTGAGTTCATCCAAACTATGGAACTTGGTTTTGACCGAAACACCGTCTTACTCGTTCGCGTCTCCAACGAGACTGAATTTGAAATCATGCGCAACGCCGTGAAGGATCATCCGAAGATACTCAGCGTTGGTGGCACCGAACACTTGATGGGTTGGTCATTCGCCGCCGATGACGCCATTTATGAGGAAGAACGTCGGCGGGTCCATCTGTTCAATGTCGGCGAGAATCACTTTGAAACAATGGGCTTCACCCTGCTTGAGGGACGCACGTTCGATTCCGAACTCGCAATAGATTATGAGGAGGCAGTGATCGTCAACGAGCTGCTGGTCGAGGAGTTCGGATGGTCGTCCGCTCTCGACAAATACCTCACTTTTGAAATTACCGACAGTACCACCGAACAGTGCCGCGTGGTCGGCGTGGTCAAGAACTTCTATCCCAACGGCGTCGACTCGAAGCTGCGACCGACGGTAATGCGACTGGTGCGCCCGGAAGCGTACACCTTTCTGTCCGTAAAATCCGATCCCGCTACGACAACAGAGGTGGCTGGATTCGTTCAGGAGACCTTCACCCGTCTAATCCCCACTCGACCCTACGACGGCTTCTGGCAGGATGAAACGCTGGCTGATGAAACGCTGACCAACAACGCCATCCGACTTGTATTCCTCTGGATTGCCGGAATGGTTGTCATAATATCCGGTATGGGTCTTTTTGCGCTGGTGTCGCTGAAAATAGCACGCCGAACCAAGGAGCTTGGCATACGCAAGATTCTCGGCGCTACAATGATGAACATCAGTTACCTGATCTCCAGAGAGCTGTTAGTAATGATTACCCTCGGATGCATTCTGGCCTCCGGCCTGGGCTACTACCTGGTCGACGCCCTCTGTTCAAGCATCTGGACCTATTACACCGATTTCGGTGTGACGCCATACTTATCCTCCGGACTACTGGTCATGGGCGTGGCGGCACTGACGGTTGGCTTTCAAGTGTACCGAGTGTCCTCCAACAATCCAGTGGAGGCCATTCGAGACGAATGAACTCACGTCGCTGCCGGCGTCCGGACGGAGTTCCACTATCGAGCATCCGACACCGGACGCCGGTGGTAAAACCAAAACATTGATAGATGGACAACGACTTGAAAACCGCGTACCTTTAACCAAAGCGCAGGCCTCAAGATAGGACACAAGCCCATGATTTCACTGAAGAACATTTCCAAAGTTTATCGCGCCAAACCGTTCGACACCTGGGTCCTGCGTGGGATCGACCTTGAGATTGAAGCCGGTGAGTTCGTTACTATCATGGGACCCTCGGGCGCCGGTAAGTCGACGCTGTTGCACATCATTGGTATGCTCGACGCCGCTTCAGAAGGTGAGTACACTTTCATGGGCGAATCAGTGATGACCCTGAAGGAAAAAGAGCGGACCCATTTGTTTCAACAACACATTGGCTTCGTGTTTCAGAGTTATCATTTGATCGACGAGTTGAACGTTTACGAGAATCTCGACACGCCGCTCTTGTATCGCAAAGTCAAGGGAGCCGAGCGAAAGAGCCTGGTCTGCGACACTCTGGATAAGTTTCAGATAGTCGGCAAGAAGGATTTGTTCCCGAGCCAGTTGTCGGGCGGACAACAGCAACTGGTCGGGGTGGCCCGAGCGTTGATAGGTTCGCCCAGGTTGCTGCTGGCCGACGAACCGACCGGAAACCTGCATTCCTCGCAGGGCGAAGAGATCATGGAACTGTTCAAGAAGCTCAACGAGGAAGGTACGACGATCATTCAGGTGACGCACTCGGAGAAAAACGCCGCCTACGGCAATCGCATCATTCAATTGCACGACGGCTTGGTCAGCAAAGGATAGGGCCGCTCGGATTGGTGAAGGGCCTCTCACGGCTGGTCAATGATCAGGCGGAAACACGCTCCACAAGCACGGCCGTTCCATAACACAACACCTCGGTTACACCATCGGCAACTTCGGTGGCATCGTAGCGAACAGCCACCACGGCATTGCCACCCGACTCTTCGGCATGGGCCATCATCATCTCAAAAGCCTCGCCGCGTGTCTTTTCGCAAAGCTCGGTGAACAGGGTAATATTGCCACCAACAATCGTTTGCAGTGACGCACCCAATCGGCCAAAGATGGATCGCGACCGAACAGTGATGCCCCGAACCACGCCGAGAGATTTGGTTACTCGATAGCCTTCAAGCTCGAAAGTGGTGGTTGTCATGGCGATGTTCACAGGATATCTCCTTATATTGAATGTCACTAAAACGCTTATGTTAGCAGAGCGCGTCTAACGGATGGCGCGAAGGTCTAAGTACTCCTTGAAGACCCTGTCAATGTCCACCAGAGTGGTTATCTGAAACAGTTTCGGACGCAGCGTGGTGGCGCCGGGGAATCCCTTGGTGTACCAACCCAGGTAACGACGCATCTTTATCACGCCCCGCGTTTCGCCATATTCCTCTACCATCAGGAGTGCGTGCCTTTTTGCCGTTTCTATATGCTCGGCAATAGTCGGTTCGACCGGCAGTTCACCGGTTTCGACAAAATGATGCATCTGTCTGATGATATCCGGGTTACCCAGGGCGGCGCGGCCGATCATAACGCCGTCGCAGCCGGTCTCATCGAGCATTCTCCGTGCATCCTCCGGCGTGCTCACGTCGCCGTTGCCGATTACCGCTATATCAACCGCCTCTTTCAGCTTCTTAATAGCCGCCCAGTCGGCCTTACCGCTGAATCCTTTGGACCTGCTTCTTGCATGCAGGGTAATGGCAGCAGCGCCGCATTTCTGCGCGATTTGCCCAACCTCCCGATACACGGGACTGTCATCCCCCCATCCGGTGCGAATCTTGATACTCACCGGGGTGTCGCCGGCTCCTTCGACTGTGGCGGCGACAATCTCTTCAGTGAGCTTGAGGTCTTTCAGGACCGCCGCCCCCCCGTTCTTGTTGACGACTTTTTTGACCGGGCAGCCGAAATTTATGTCGACCATGTCCGGATCGAAATCGCCAACAGTGATTTCCGCCGCCATTCTCATAGTCTCCGGATTGGCCCCAAACAACTGGATACCCAGCGGCTGCTCATCATTGCCAAAGGCCATCATCGACCGGGTTTTTCCCTGGCTGCGGATCAATCCTTCCGAGGAGATCATCTCGGTGAAGGACATCGCCGCTCCGGCCTGAAGGGCCATAACTCTGAACGGTCGGTTGGATACACCGGCCAGTGGCGCACAAAGCACCCGACCATTCAGGTTCAGTTTTCCTATTCTCATGCCGACAATATAAACATGTGTCGGGTGTACGGCAAGACCGTGTGCCGAATTCCGGCTATGGACGGCCAAGTTTAAGACAGCACTAAGCTTAGGTAGAAAAAGCTCGGTCCATACACGAAAGGACTCTCACATGCCGGAGATTACTGTAAAATATGAAGACAAGGTCATTGAGCGAATCGTCACGGAGAAGAAGCGCATCTCAATCGGCCGTGGGAACGACAACGATATCGTCCTGGAGAATCGCGGCGTCTCGCGCCGACATGCCATGATCGAATTCAATGATAATGCCGCCGTTCTTATAGACAACGAGTCGCTCAACGGCACCTTTGTCAACAGCCGTAAAGTATCCGAAGAAGTGCTCCGCGATCAGGACGTCATCACCATCGGCAAGTACGCGCTGGTCTACAATACCGAGACCACCCATGAAGGCGCCGATGGAGCCAATTTCGACGGCACCATGGTCCTGAACACCAAGCAGCAGAAGAAAATGCTGGAGAATGATAAAATCGAGCGACAGATTGTCGAAAAGTATGGCGGTTCGGTCCTCCTGGGAATGGAGAATGCCGACTTTGCAGAGCATCGGCTCGATCGCGATGTGTCCACGATTGGGAAAGCCAAATTTGTTCATGTACGCGCCAAAGGTTTCTGGCTTTCCGGTATTCAGGCCAAAATCGTCATAGAAGGTCAGGTCTTCTCCATCTACAATCTCGGCAAACAGGGAAAACTTAAAGTCAACGGCGAACCAACCACTCAGTGTGTGCTGAAAAACGGCGATTTGATCTCGGTGGGCAAATCCACATTCAAATTCGTAGAAAGCAAAAGTTGATGAAGTACGGACTCATTTCCGACATACACGGTAACGTCGAAGCGCTACGGGCAGTGCTCTCGGATATCAAGAGACACCGGGTGGATAGTATCCACTGCCTGGGTGACGTTGTCGGCTACGGTGCCGATCCGACCGCCTGCTTGAAACTGGTCCTCGAAAACTGTGACACCAAACTCCTGGGCAATCATGAATATGCCGCCCTTGGTTTGCAGTCGTGTGACAACTTCAACGATGCGGCCAAAACCTCCACCGAATGGACCCAGCAAACGCTCGACGATGATTGGATTGCAGTCATGTCGGACTTCGCCGTTGATCGACCCATGGACGATATGTACCTGGTGCATGCATCACCGTTTGAACCTTCCGAGTGGCATTACATTCTCTCTGCGACGGATGCTATCAATGCTTTCGAGCATCTCAAACAGAGAATCGGTTTTTTCGGACATTCGCACATCCCGACCATACTCAGAGAAAAACCGGAAGGCCTGCCGAGCATTCAAACCGGCCACGACTTCACCGCCGACCCCGAAGGCAGATACCTTGTCAATGTAGGATCGGTAGGACAGCCGCGCGACAACGATCCCCGCGCCAGTTACGTTGTTTTTGATTCTGAAGAATTGGACATAGAATTCCATCGTGTCGAGTACGACATCGAGGCCGCCCAACACAAGATGAGCGAGGCGAATCTGCCGTCAACTTTGATCAGCCGCCTATCGGCAGGAATCTGAGAGGGATAAAACATGAGCAAGTATACATCATACGTGCTTTTTCTTCTGATCTCCATTTTCGTGGTGATCCTGTACGTTAATAACTTCGGACCCCTCCAGAGCTTGCAACAGACGGTGACCGATCTGCTGGTAACCATGACCACATCAGATAGTGAGCGCTCGAATGTCGTGCTGGTAACTATCGACGGTCGGGCCCAGGATGAATTTGGAACCTGGCCGTGGAATCGTGATCTGATCGCCGATCTACTGGCGGCAACAGCAACCGGCGAACCGAAGGTTATCGTGGCCGATTTTGACCTTAGCGAGGATGCCTTCCAGGATTCCGCCGGTTACACCGGTGTTTTGGCCGGGCAATTGTCATGGATGGAAAACGTAGTCCTGACCTACGATATCGCCCTGGCCACCTATCGCAGCAGTAAGACCAACAATCCAAAGCATCTGTTCAACCATTCACTGGCCGTTGAAAACCCGCTGGGGCTTATGGACGAAGACGCCAGCCTGCAGGTCCGGAAAGTGTTTCTGCCGGCTGAGAAACTCCTTGAGAATGACCCCTTACTCGGGTTCAACTACATCATGCCGGATGACGACCGTGTGCTCAGACATCAACCTCTGGTGATGAACTATGAAGGCTACTACTATCCGTCGACGTCGCTCCTTGCGGCCGCTGCTTTTCTGGATGTCAAGGCCGATGATGTCAGAATCACCGAAGGCAATCTGATCGAGGTCACCGGGCATGGCGCAATCCCGGTCAACAATTCCAGCGCCAGCTATATTCGACACCACCAAGCCAGCTCTTTCAAACACTTCTCAGCCTCCGATGTGCTGGGTGAGGGATTTGATTTCAGCCGGATAAAAGACAAGGTAGTACTGGTTACCCTGGATGATCCATCAATCACCGAGACGTTTCACACTCCCAAGGACGCTGTAACTCCCAAGTACCACATTACGGCCAGTGTGATCGATAACATTATTAGCCGGGACGTACTCAAAATCCAACATGGACGCACAGGCATGAACCTGATAGTTCTGTTCCTGCTTGGCGCCGTCTGTGCTTTTGTACTGCCCCAGGTATCGTTGCTCCATCGAATCATCATTTTGGTGAGTGGATTGATTATTCTGGGTAACATCAATTACTTTATGATCAGTTCGTTCAACATGGCTCCGACAACGGTTTTTATCGGCCTTGAGATATTGCTGTTCGTATTTGCCGCAGCTATCCTGGAAGCGGGATTTCTCAAGGGAACAGCCGAGGCAACACCGGACAAAGTCGCCAAAACATCCAAGCCCGTGGCGGCTCAGCCAACACCAATGGCTGCCGTTCCCGTCCGTGAGATCACCGCGGGCACCAACGATCAGGATAATCTGGAGACGGCCGTACTCAGCGTTGATAACGAGAAGGCACCCAGCATATCCGACCACCAAGCTATAGATATCGACACACCGGTCGATGAAACCAGCGCCACCCCGGCCATGGCCGAATCGGTGCCGCAATCGCAGGATCGCACCATCGATGCCGACATTCCCATAGCCGACACGGCCGCCCCCGAACCGGAGATAATCTCGCCACAGTCGACTGCTGAGGGGGATACTTTTGTGGAAGCCGAGCCACCATCTCCGACAATGGATACACCGCCATCCGGTATCATGGCGACGGAGTTGAAGAGTCTCGGACGCTATCAGATTACCGGCATTCTCGGCAAGGGCGCTATGGGCACCGTCTACCGCGGTGTCGATCCGGCCATTAACAGACCGGTCGCGCTCAAAACAATCAGACTCGATTTCGTCAGCGATCCGGAAGAAATGGCCGAACTCAAAGAACGCTTGCATCGCGAAGCCCAGGCGGCGGGGAAACTCTCGCATCCCAACATCGTGACCATCTACGACGTCGGCAGCGAGGGACACCTGCAATACATCGCCATGGAATACCTGGAAGGTCGTACCCTCGAAGACATGATCAAGAAAAAGACCAAGTTCAATTATCGGATCATTGCCGAGATTATCATGCAGATTTGTTCGGCCCTTGAGTACGCGCACCAACAGGGCATCGTCCATCGCGATATCAAACCGGCCAATATCATGATAACAAAAGACTACCGGGCCAAAGTCATGGATTACGGTATCGCCCGCGTTGAATCCAGTTCTATGACCAAAACCGGTATCGCCATGGGCACGCCCAACTACATGTCGCCCGAACAACTCAAAGGCCAGGCTTCGGATCAGCGAGCCGACTTGTTCAGCCTCGGTGTGGTTATGTATGAACTACTGCTGGGACGACGACCGTTCAAAGGCGAGAACATCACTTCGTTGATTTATTCGATTCTGCATCAGGAACCGCAGAAGCCGTCGAACATCAACCCGCAGGTGCCGTTGTTGTTCGATCGTATTGTCGACCGCGCGCTCAAAAAGAATGTGGATGAACGATACCAGAAGGCCACCGATGTCATGGGCGACCTGAAGGATTTCGTAGCAGCCTTCGCCGGTAAGGGTTGATCCCGCTGGAGTGCAGGTACACGCAAAAGCAAACAGCCGCTGTGACCTAAGTCGCAGCGGTTTATTTCACTGTGTCATCATGCACGCACCATAGTGTGCTCAATACTTCACCCTGAGCGGCGCCGAAGGGTGATTTGACTACGACTTGACCGTGTCACCCTGAGCGGAGTCGAAGGGTGAGTCAATAGCTGTAAACCCACCGCCAGTGGATGGTCGAATTCGCCCAGAAAGTGGTGCCGTCGTTTTGGCATCACTCCGATGACGCCAACCGGTCGTGATTCTCCCTATGGACTCAGCAAGATCCTCGGAAAACGAAGTAGAGGTTAAACCGATGAAGCAGTCGGTCAGAAGCCTGTTCTTGAGAATCATCTCGGCAAATAGTTCCTTCTTCCCAAAATAGTGAAACACATTCTTAAGGAAGTTTGCGATTTCGATCAGAGCGTGCTTTCTGAAGTTATTCCTCAGAAAAGAACCCGCGTTATAGTCTTCAAAGGCTCGCCATAACCCGTAGTTTATTCCATCTACAATGGAATCCGAGAAACCGAAGTAGAACAAGCTGTCGTTTATCCCTCTCATTGTCCCAATCATGTTACGCTGGTAAGGATCACGCAACCGGGTCGGCATGGGATATACAAAAGGGGTACAGGTGAATTCAATTGAACCATCAATCACGCTTCTCAAACGATTCCTGTAGTAATCTGCTACCACTCTATCCTCCAGATCACGCTTGGATAGAAGAACTATTGTGACGCTACTCCCGAGCCTTGCAGCATAACAATATGAGTCGGTGATGGAGCAAACATCAAAGAGCACGCTTTTGTCTGGAATCCTGCATTCAACATTGAACCGCCACCCATAGAGACAATAATCGAATTGACTAGCCCCGTTTCCCATTGCCAGAACCACCTCCTGATCTGAACCGGTGTCAGGGATCACAGCTGGCTGACTTTGGAACTTTGCTCCGAGTTGGGCTGCTACACTGTGTAACCTGCTATTAAAGGAGTTCCTCGTGTAGCCCTTCCGAGCGATTCGGAATCGGTCGCATGGGATCACATAACTCCCTTTATTGCTTAAACAGGTTACTTTGGAGGCAGATACAAAGGTAGTTTCCAATAGACTCTCGATCAGTAATTTGTCTGATTCACCTAAGACAAACACGTTGACATCATCGCTAACATCGCTCTGCTCAAAAGTGGTTCCACTCTGAAACTCGTCTATCACTGTAACATCATATCCTACCTTAAGCAAGGTGATTGCACATGATAGACCTGCAATACCACCGCCACATATAGTCACTTTACTCTTCATAGTTGACCTACGAGCTTTCCTTAGGGCCGTGGAGGGTCCCCTCAAACCTCAGTGTGATTATTTTTGAGTAAACGATGAATAAGTACACGAATACCAATATCAGTGAGGCCAAGGATATTCTGAAAATCCACTTCAGATACCACCGCACCTCTGAGACGCTCTGCCCATTTGGATTATCCAGTGAATACCTTACTATTGCTCGGATGACCTCTGGATGGTGCCCAATGCTCTGATTAAGCGAATATACAATTGCCTTTCTCTTCGTGGCGCCGGCGGTGTCAGACTCAGTCTTGGGGTAGTTCTGGAGTGCCCCTTCAACAAAAGGTGAGTCATTTGGTAAACTAACAAGATCTGCAATAACATCATCCTGATCTATAATCCTGCTATACTGCTCATCGATCTTGTGCAGGAAGAACAAGACAACTAAACAAATCGCTACAGCAAGAGTATGGGTAGTACCCCACAGAGCCCAATGAGTTTTTATTGTCTTCGTGTCCTTTATGAATTGCCTATCCACCCAACCTCTGACAAGCAATAGCACAAACAAGATTAGCATTAGCACCGCAATTGGCTCAACCTTGTCGACGTGTAGATAGTTCTCAGTCAGTTCATCCATGGAAAGATGAACCACTCCAGACAGACCGGTAATGAAGTCAGCATAATCACTCAGAAACGATGCCGATAACATAAATGTCCCGAGAATGAAGAAGATGTCAAAAAGGAAAATAAACAAAACGAGGTTGGGTGTAATGTTCGTGATGTAATCACCTTCATCTAACCTCAAGAAGGTCTCGATAATAGCTATAAAAAGTATGATCGAGATGAAAAGAAGGTAGCTTACACCTACTTTGAACGTAAACGGAATCGTGCTCAGAACGCTCGCCGCCACAATGGAGTAAAAAATGAGTCTAAAACTCAATAGCTTCTCGAATTTTCGAATGTCCTTCAGGGCCTCCTTTAGGGCATGCTTCAGATCGGCTTCCGCGACAACCTTCTTACCATTTCCTAGCTCGTCTTGGCTATCAGTTTTCATAGTCCCAAGTTTCCCCTTGCCATGCGTTATATCGTCTTATCCAGAATCTCTCCAGCGTCGCCTGCGAATTATAACCGTTGTGGCCGTATCAGGCATGGAAGCAAAATGCCCACCAACAGACAGCGGCAGGTAGATACCTCCGCATCTCTCCCATCCAGTTCCCAACTGACTAGTCTTTCTCCTCGTCGGTAGTCAGGATATCTTCGACCAAAGACATAGCCACACCGGAAAGCATGGCCTCAACACCGAGTTGTGTAAAGTCGGACGAAATCAAGTCGCGGTGCATGCCGCCGTACAACGAACAGGATGCGCCGCGCTCTACCACCAAACCGGAAAGTTGGGCCGGTTTCTCAGACACGAAAGTAACCTCGCCAAGTTCCTCCGAGGTTACATAGCCGGTGCAATTGTGCAGCTGCAGATGCGAGTTGCCGGTGTACACCACCACCAACATCCCACGCGCTTTTCCCAGAGTCACCTCGGGGTAGATTTGCAGGACCAGAGTCCGTCGCTCTTCTTCGTTATTCAACTTGAGACGATAATGATCGGACTCGAAACTGACCGACTCAGCAGCCAGCACCTCACCGATTTTGTCGGCATCACTCTGGGCGAAGTTAGCACTCATATGAATTAGACAACAGCTTTTTGCTTATTCAGGTTTCTTGTTACTATCCGTACTCGGTGGCGGATCCACCCTCGGCGCCGGCGGGCTTTTGGGCGCCTCATCGAGCGAGCCTTTCAGTTCATCGGTCGTTTCCTTGACCGACTTCTTAAACTCTCTAATCCCCTTACCCAGCCCGGAGGCGATCTCCGGCAACCTTTTGGCGCCAAACAACAAGAGAACCGCCACAAATATCAGCAATAATTCGGGCCAACCCAGGCCAAACATGGTACACCTCTTAAGTTTTCAGCCGGTCTACAAGTACCACCATCGGAAATAGACTATCACCAACAACAGTACCAGCATCGACATGAAGTTTATCTTCAAGGTCAACCCAAAGGTAAATGAAATTGCGTAAAAATCAACCTTAAAGGTATCGCATCCGATCTCAATCGACTTGGTAAACAACGTCTTGGCCGCGCCCGGGGGGAGAAATGTCCCTATGATATCACCAACCAAACCGCCGACTACGGCGCCAAGTAGGAGAGCGACAATTATAAATGTCAACTCGCGCCGTTTCATTTGCTTCCCGCCTCGGCCATCTGAGCGCAGGCCGCCCTGACCGATCCAAATATTTCAAGCCCGTCGGTGGAGCCAATCAGTTCTTCCACCGCCCGCTCTGGATGCGGCATCATGCCCAGAACGTTTCCTTCACGGTTAAGGATACCGGCAATGTTGTTCAACGATCCGTTCGGATTGGCTTCATCGGTCACCTTCCCCGCCCGGTCACAATACCTGAGAAGCACTTGCCCGTTGTCCTCCAACTCACGAATCCGATCATCGTGGAAGTAGTAGTTTCCTTCACCGTGCGCTATCGGAATCTTGAGCACCGCGCCCACGGCGCTTTCACAGGTAAACCGGCTGTCCGAGTTTTCGACCCGCAGGTAAACGAACTTACAACTGAAACGGAGATGCCGATTGCGAAGTAAGGCGCCGGGCAGCAATCCGCATTCGGTCAGCACTTGAAAGCCGTTGCAAATACCCAGCACCAAACCGCCTGCATGGGCGAACTTTATGACCTCTTCCATGATGGGCGAAAAGCGTGCGATAGCTCCGGCCCGCAAATAGTCTCCGTAGGCGAATCCACCCGGCAGAACCACCATGTCGCATCCGGCCAGGTCGGTCGATTGGTGCCACAGAAACTCCACCTCCTCTTTGAGGATATGCCTGACCGCCGAGTAAGAATCGTAGTCACAGTTTGAGCCGGGAAATGTTACTACGCCTACCTTCACTACATTTTCTCCACCACGTAATTCTCGATCACCGGATTCGCCAAGAGCTTGGAGCAAACTTCATCGATCTTACGCTCGACATCACCGCTTGAGGCATCGATCTCAAGCTCAAAGAAACGCCCTGACCGAACCGACACAAAATCATCGTATCCCATCTGCAGAAGCGCTTTGTGAATTGTCACACCCTGGGGGTCCAGGACTCCCTCCTTGAGTTTCACGTAGACAACAGCTTTTTTGTTCTCACTCATCCTGATTGTTCCTGTCATTTCGACGTCTGGGGTATGGTCTTCCGGTTACTTTTTCTATACTCTTGCCGAACAGCCGGACGAGCTCCCTTACTATTCCGAACAATATATAGGCGGCGCCGAGCGGAAACAACAATAGTCTTGGACTGAAAAGTATGGCCGCCGAAGCGATGATGAGCGCGATGAGTTTGATACGGTTCTCTCGGCTACCGAAGTTTTCCGGCAGTGCGTCGTAACGCACTTGCGACACCATCAGGAAGGCAAACAGGATTATCATCGACACCAGGATGCGATCATACTGTAACTCACCCCATAAGTCAAAACAGAATATAATGTAGGATACTATTACCACTGCCGGGACCGGTACCGCCAGACCGACAAAGTCTTTCTTTTCCTCGGTTTCGGCCAACAGATTGAACCTGGCCAACCGGTAAGCAGCCGCCATGATGTAGACAACTGAGACCAGCCAACCCCATTTGCCCAGGTCATTCAGTTTGATTGCATAGACCACTACCGCCGGGGCTACCCCAAAGGACAGAAAATCGGCCAACGAGTCCAGCTCGACCCCGAACCTTGAGGAACTACCGCTCAGCCGCGCCACCTTCCCGTCGAGTGCATCAAGAAAAGCGGCCAGAATTATCAGCCAGCAGGCGGTTGTAATATTCCCCTCAAAGGAGGACAGGATGGCCAGGAATCCACAGACAACATTGCCCATGGTGAATGTGCCCGGGAAAATGCCTTTATAGTTCGACATTGTGCGCCTGTGATGAGTCACTGAGATCAGTCCCCATGGCCTCGACCAGCTTGCCGATAACAGTGGCTCCACCCTTGACATGATCTCCCTCGGCGACCAGAATTTTCGAATCTATCGGCACAAGCAGTTCGGTACGCGAGCCGAATTTGATCAGACCGAAGCGCGCCCCGGTTGTTACCTGGTCATCCGGGTGCAACCGGCAAACTATCCGCCGGGCGATGAGTCCGGCAATCTGTTTCACGATCAAATGCTGCCCCGTTGGTGTGGTCATGCCGATCTCGGTATGTTCGTTCTCATCGGACGCCTTGTCCAAAAACGCTTTGAAGAACTTGCCCGGATTGTACTTGACGTAATCTATAGAGCCCGTGCAGGGGATACGATTCACATGAACATCAAAGACGGACAAGAAAATCGAGACCTTCCAGGCAGGGCCGCCGATGAAATCATGATGCTCTATTTTCTCCACGCTGAGAATGCGCCCATCAGCGGGCGACACCAGCATACCGGGTTCGCCGTCGAAATTACGGGCCGGATCGCGGAAGAAAAACACGGTGAAAACTGTCAGCAATGCGAACAGCGCGGCTGCACAGGCCAGGATTCGACTGTCGAACCGCGAGGCCAGCAGCAGAACCACGACCGTGAGACAGAGCATGATGAAAATAATTGAGAGACCTTCTCGTACAATCATCGGCCGAATACCCGTTTGAAAATCGCATCGACGTTGCGCATATAGTGTTCCAATTCAAAGCAGTTGTCTATGTCATCCTTGCTGAGGTATTTGCTGATCTCAGAGTCGTTCTCGACGTTCTCTCGAAACAGGCCGTGACCTTCCGCCGCGGCCATGGCATGCCGCTGCACCATTCGGTACGCCTTGTCACGCGAGCCGACCGGTCCGGTCAGTTTCAAGAGCAGTCGCTGCGAAAACACCAGGCCGCCGCCATAGTAAACATTCTCAAGCATACGTTTCTTATCTACGACCAAACCCTGCAATAGATCGACAAACTTTTGCAGACCATAATCGCTGATGATCGTGGCGTCCGGAAGTATCACCCGCTCCACCGAAGAATGAGCGATATCCCGCTCATGCCACAGCGGCACATTCTCCATGGCGGATAATGCATAACCGCGTAACAATCGGGCGATCCCGGTGATGCGCTCGGCCGTTATCGGGTTCTTCTTGTGTGGCATGGCCGATGAACCCTTTTGACCTTTGGTGAATCCTTCGGCCATTTCTCCAATCTCGGTGCGCTGGAGATTACGTATCTCCGTCGCAAACTTCTCAAGCGACGAACCCAGCAAAGCCAGTGAAGTCAGATACTCGGCATGGCGATCCCGTTGAATCACCTGTGTCGACACCTCGGCCGGGCGTAGCTTAAGTCGGCGACAGAGGTCGGCTTCGATCTTTGGGTCTACGTTGGCGAAATTACCCACCGCACCTGAAATCATGCCGACAGCGACACCGTCGGCCGCTGCCTTGAAGGCAAGTCGCCGTCGGCTCAGCTCGGTATACCAAACGGCGAATTTCAAACCGACGGAGGTAGGCTCGGCCAGAACTCCGTGAGTACGTCCGATGCACGGCGTTTTGCGAAACTTGAGGCTAAGTGCTTTGATCAGTTTTAGCGCTTGAGCAATCTTTTTGTCGATAAGGGCGGAGGCGCGCTTGAGCGTTAACGACAGGGCCGTGTCCAACATGTCGGAAGATGTCATGCCGAAATGCAGGTATTTTGCCTCCTGACCGACGAATTCTGACACCGATGTCAGAAAAGCAATAACGTCGTGATTGACTTCGGCTTCGATTTCGTTGATGCGATCTACATCGAAGGCAGCCTTCTTCTCGATAACTTTCGCCGCCTTGGCCGGAATCACTTTGTGCCGAGCCATAGCCAGGGCTGCCTCCACCTCGACTTCCAGCCATGTCCCAAATTTCGCTTCATCGGTCCAGAGCGCTCCCATCTCCGGCAATGTGTATCTTTCGATCATCAGCCCTGCGGCACTTTCTTCGCGTCAGCGAGAAACTTGTCAAGACCTATGTCGGTCAATGGATGCTTGATCAGTTTTGTGATTACATCGTAAGGCATGGTGATTACATCGGCACCCATCATAGCCGACTCGACTACATGCATGGGGTGACGCGAAGAGGCCACCAGCACTTCTGTTTCAAAATCATAGTTGCGGTATATGGTCAGGATTTTTCCGATGAGATCCATGCCGTCGGAGGATATGTCATCGAGCCGACCGACAAACGGCGAGACGAAACCAGCCCCCGCCTTGGCCACCAATAGCGCCTGCGAGGCCGAGAAGACAAGCGTGGCGTTGGTAGTGATGCCGCGTTCTGTCAGGGTGCGAATCGTTTTCAAACCTTCGAGGATTGTAGGTATCTTAACGACGATATTGTCGGCAATGGCCGCGAGTTCATCGGCCTCTTTAAGCATCCCGTCGTGATCGGTCGCGAATACTTCCGCCGAAACCGGTCCGGGAACAACTTTGCAGATTTGCGCGAGCAGTTCGCGATAGGGCGTACTCTCTTTGGCGGCCAGCGAGGGGTTGGTTGTAACGCCGTCCAGCACCCCCATCGATGCAGCCGCTTTGATTTCATCGAGATTAGCGGTGTCAATAAAGAACTTCATCAGGCCTTTCCTTCGTCATATCCGACCGAGACCAGGTACAACCCGGCGGCCGGAGCAGTGAACACAACGCGATCGCAAGAAGCGTTTTCCATGATATCCTCGAACGCGTCCAATGTCAAGTTTTGCTTGTTGTCGTCAGGTTTAACACGAGCCAGATTGACCATCGTGGCCACCAGCCCCCGGACCATGTGGTGAAGGAACCGATTTCCCCTGACTTCATAGATCATCAAGTCACCCCAAAAAAACCAGCGCGAGTACTCAATAGTGCAACGATTGTCCTCTTTAAGCGAGGAAGTCACGCAGAACGGGCTAAAATCATGCTCACCGACAATCATTGCCGCTGCCTGATTCAATAGTGAACTGTCCATCAGGTGTGGATGATCCCACCTTTGATGTCTGTACAGAGCCGAACGCTTGGTACCCAACAGATAGCGATAGCGCCTGCGCCGAGCGTCGAATCGGGCGTGAAACTCCAAAGGGACTTCCAGGGCTTCTCTGATGACAATGTCATCGTCGAGGTGGTGGTTGAGCGCCGCGCGGTATTTTTCAATTGGCAGGTGGTGATCGATATGGAAATTGGCCACCTGTCCCAGGGCATGAACACCGGCATCGGTACGCCCAGCCCCGATCAGGCGGACATCCTGGCCGGTAATCTTTTTTATAGCCTCGGTGATTTCGCCCTGCACCGAGCGCACGTTCGCCTGCATCTGCCATCCCGCGTAGCTGGTGCCCTCATATTCGATTTTCAGCCTGACATTCTGCTCAGCCATCTCAACCCGTCACAACAAATGCCACCAACACCAGAAGCACCGAGCCGACACAGAACAATGATTCCGGGCGTCCAAAGTGCGAACTCAGATAGCTGGTGCGAGCGCGACCACATCGATATCCGCGCGCCTGCATGGCCTGAGCGATGTCATCGGCTCGCTGAATGGCCGCCACAAACACCGGGATGATGATAAAACTACTTTTCCTGAGACGGCTCAAGGCCGAACCGGAGAAGTCAACGCCGCGGATGATTTGAGCATTCCGAACCGCCGCGAACTCTTCGTATAGAATCGGAATGAATCGGATGGCCATAAACAGAATCATCGATAGTTCCAACACCGGTAGTCGCAGTCTGGCCAAAGGTCTCAGGCTTGTGCTGAATGCTTCGGCCAATTCAGATGGTGAGTTGGTCAGCGTCATCAGGAAAGCAATGGAGACAAACAACAACAGCCGCATCGAATAAAACCCGGCCAGCCAGGCTGCCTCAGTGGTGATGGACCAGCCGAAAATATCGACCAGCACATCCGAGTTGCCACCCGAAAAAACCAAGTGATAGGCCGAAGTCAGCACGACCAGTAGAATGACCGGCCGGAAATTACGCATTAGGTTGCGCGGCCTTATTCCGCTGGTCAATAGCGCCGCAATCAGAATCATCATGATCACACCATAGAAGACGATGGAATCGGTCAACAAGGCCAGCGTAAGTACCAGCACAATAGGCAGAAGTTTGGCCCGGGCGTCTAGCCGATGGAGATAGGAATCGATGGGGCGATACTGCCCCAACATTATCGGAACATCTGCAAACAAACTCTCTACTACCTCACTTTCACCGGAATATATGCGCCCCCTCTGGCCGAGTCAAATGACTTAGAGACGCCTGAGATCACCGCGATCCAGAACATCGTTCTTCTTGCAGCGACACCGCGTACAAACGGCTTTCCGATCCGGACGACGAATGGCTCGTCGTATAAGATAGGCGCCGGCCGCGACCAGCGCAGCCACTATAATGACCTGCTGCCACAGAATGTCCATCAGTACCCCATACCACTGAAAATTTGATACACAGCCAGTGCCGCCAGGTAAGCGCTGGTAGTCATGTAGACAAACACCACACCGGAGTATAACCATCGCCCGGCCTCGTGGCGGATTGTTACCAGAGTTGCACCACATTGACAACACAGAGCGAAAAAGACCACGATCGACAAGGCCACGGCCACAGTGAAAACCGGTTGGCCTGCTTTCGGGCCGGACTCCCAGGTAGCCCGTCGCATTTTGTCTACCAGCGTGGAAGTTTCCGCGTCAACATCGGTGCCCATGTTGTAGATGGTACCGAGGGTGGCGATAATCACCTCGCGGGCCGGAAAAGAAGCCAGCACGGCCATCGAGACCCGCCAGTCCCAGCCCAGCGGCGCGAACAACGGCTCCACCCGATGGCCGAAACGGGCCAGGTAAGAGTCGCGCATGTAGGCTCCGGCCAGTTCGTTGTCCATGTCCGCCAGCGTCTGTTCGTTGATCCACTGGTGTCGGTGGAGATCGTACAAGGTCTGGGCGGCAGCCGCTGGTACGTCTGAGTAGTTCGATACATCGGCAAAGAACCTATCCAACTCGACAACACTGTTCTGTTGTTCAAGGCCAGCATGGAAGTTGTTTGTAGTCTGTCGCTGCGCCTCATCGTACCCGGCCGTTATGGCAACCAGGGCGGCTTCTCGGTCGGAGTGCGCCCGTTGGTATTCCCGAGTGAGAGCAGCCACCTGGCTATCGTGGCTGGCCCTTATGTCCTTCGAATGCGGATAGTAACTGAGCGCCCAGATAATAATAGTAATGGCAAAAATCACGGTGCCGGCTCTGACCACGAACGATTTGGCGCGGTGGAAAACACGGATCAGTACCGACCGCAAGGTGGGCACCTTGTACGACGGCATTTCCATCATAAACGTCCCGCGCTCAGTTTTCAGAACAGTCTTTTGCAGTATAAACGACACAATCACAGCCACCACCATGCCCAACAAGTACAGCGATGTCAGCACCAGTCCCTGCAGATTGAGCGGTCCCAGAAAACTCTGGTAGGGCACAAAGGCGGCGATCATAATGGCGTACACCGGCAATCGCGCCGAACAGGTCATCAGGGGTGCGATCATAATCGTTATCAGACGAAGCTTGCGGTCCTCAATCGTGCGCGTTGCCATGATCCCCGGTACTGCGCAGGCGAAAGACGACAACATAGGGATAAAACTCTTGCCCGACAAACCACACCAACGAAACATGCGGTCAACGAGAAAGGCGGCCCGGGACATATAACCGGAGTCTTCAAGCAGCGCGATGAATAGAAACAGTATTACGATCTGCGGCAAAAACACTAACACCGATCCGACACCGCCCACGACACCGTCGGCCAACAACGATTGCAGCGGACCGGCCGGGACAACTCCCTCAATGTAGGCGGCCAGCACGCCAAAACCGGAGTCGATGAACTCCATGAACGGCTCGGACCAACTGAAAATAGATTGGAAAACCATGGTCATAGTGAGCACCAACACAATTGGTCCCAGCACCGGGTGAAGCAGGTAGCGATCCACCTGCTCCGACACCGACTTCCTGCCGTCCGACTCTCGTTCCACCACCCGGTTGCAAATCTCGGCAGCGCGATTGGTTAGCAGATTGGTTTCAGCCGACGACAGTGAACCGGATTGCTTCGTGATTGCCAGACGGCCGCCTTCGAGCATCTGCATTATCGACACGGCCTTGTTCTGCTCCTGGGCATCGGCCATAAACTTCTGTTCGGCTGGACCGCTGGGGTCAAAGATGACTCGCATGAGTTCCGCCCGCGTGCGATGACGAGCATTGTGGCTGCCGGCAAGCCCGGAAACCAACCGTTCGGTTTCGTCGTCGAATCTATCCCAGGCCGGCGGGAACGGATGCTCGGCCATGCGGATCGCTTCCTTTTTTAACCGCTCGATCCCCACACCACGGTTGCCTACGACCGGCACGACCGGTAAACCACCCAAAGCCCGCGAAAGCTCAGCCGTGTTGATTTTGGTTTTGTGCCGCTCGGCCAGATCGATCATGTTCAGCGCCACCACCACCGGCAGACCTATCTGAAGTATCTGCAATAACAGGTAAAGCCCCCGACGAAGATTGGTCGCATCGACAACGCAGATCAATACATCGGGTCGATCCTGACCTTCCACCCCTTCGTACAGAGCTCTGGCCGCAATGTACTCGTCAGGCGAGAAGGCGGCCAGCGAGTAAGTCCCCGGGACATCGATCAAATCGAACTGGCGACGATCCTCTTCGCCTGAGAAGAACCTGCCGGTAACTTTTTCGACGGTAACGCCGGGATAGTTGCCCACCTTCTGGGCCAGCCCGGTTATCGCATTGAAAATGGTAGTCTTGCCGCTATTGGGATTGCCGCATATAGCCAAAAGGCCTGAGCGGGAGGTCGAACTGCTTTCAGCGGGTAGCCGCATCAAAAATCTGTCGGAGCTACTTCTCCACCTCCACCGCCACTAGCGAGGCTTCGGCCCGACGTAGCGACAAGAAGCTGGCCCCGACCTTTATCTCAAGCGGATCGCGCAACGGTGCGTTTCTGAGGTACTCCAGTAACTGGCCCGGAATTACACCCAGCTCCACCAGCCGTCGTGCCACCGGACTGTCATCGGCAAAACCAATTACTTTCCCACGCTGCCCCGGCTGCATTCGATCCAGATAGGTCATTTAACATTACCTCTTACGTTGTTGTCATCGTTCGATGGGCGCTGCTCGTCGCTGTCCTGATCGCTCAGACCCAGTTCCTTCTGACAGTCGGAGCAGTAACCCTGAATCTCAATCTTGAACCCGACCGGCTGAAACCGGCTCTCCTGAGTCGTCCCATTCAGCAGGTTCAGGACATTGCCGACGTCGAACTCCACCAGTTTCTTGCACTCCATGCAAAACAAGTGACCGTGCGGCTCCGGGGTGGTACGATCATAGCGCGTGATACCATCACCGATATTGACTTCCTCCGCCAGTCCCAGTTTGCAGATCAGTTTCAGGTTACGCCAAACCGTGCTGTGTCCAACCGAAGGGTCTTGCTGACGAACCTTCTGGTACAACTCGTCGACCGTTATGTGCCGACCAGCCGACAAAAAGCAATCGAATATCAACTCCCGTTGCGGGGTCGACTTGAATCCTTTGGTTCTGAGCAGGTCCTTCACAGGTCATCCTTTACGGCCAAATGAAAACGACTTTCATTTTCAATAACGGCATATTTCAGAGAATGTCAAGTGATTTTCGTAACAATGTCGATTTATTTTAGGTGGCGTAACATCTTGTCCGGCAATAAATTAGCCGCCCACGGGGGCGGCTGTAAAAAGAAAAGTTGCAGCAAAAGTTGCTACTTGAGTAGAATCATCTTCTTGGACTGGCTATCGGTGCCTCGGCTCAATTTGTAGAAGTAGACGCCGGAAGCGACAGGTTGTCCGGTATGGGCTGAGCCGTCCCACTCGACTTCGTAGGTACCGGGAATCTGGACTTTATCGACCAACGTGACCACGCGACGCCCCAGCAGATTGTAGATGGACAGATTTGTCGTTGGCAGGCTCCCATCGGTCGGACGGCGCAACGTGTATGAGATGGTCGTCGATGGGTTGAACGGGTTGGGATAGTTCTGGTGGAGATCGAAGTTATCCGGCAGCGCGGCGTGCGGGTCGCCGTCGTCGACACCCAAAGGTATCCCACCGAAGAAGTCAACAACGCGTGCGAACAGTTCCGCCTTGGTGTTGTACGATTGATGAGTGAAGGCGTCCGAAAGATACTCGATAGGGAATGTCAACAGAATAGAATTATAGGTGGTCTGTTTCGACACTCCACAAATGTCGGTTTTGCCACCCAGGGTGAACGCAGCCTGCCCACCGGAGACGGTAGTCACCAGATCGAGCATCGACGACGGCGCCGACGGCATGTAGCGGTACTTGGTGCCATCGCCGAGTTGATTTCCGCTGACTCCCTGGAAGAACGGCCACAACAAGGAGCCGGTATAATTGGCCCCAAGGTAGTCGTTCAGAAAGCCAACATCGAGAGCATTCAGCGATTGGGCGCCGGAGATTGACGAGATCATAAGGTCTCCCCCGGCGTCAAGATACGCTTTCATGGCCGTAACATCGGCCGCCGTGAATACGTCCTCAGCCCAGTCGCCGGTGTGCCAGAAAACCTTGGGATACTTTTTGAGTTCATCCCCGGTGGGTGAACTCTTGTCCGCCTTGTGCCAGACAGAATATGGAATGCCCAGGTCGTAGTGCACCGCCTGAGTGTAGACGTTTTCATAATCGGCACCGCGGTCATCGTCGACTATCAGAATTTGGGGCGGACCGAGACTGACCTCCAGGCCAAATGTTTTCGATGTCCAGCCGTTGTAAGGAGTACCGGCTATGGAATCACACTCGATGGTCAGGGAGAAAGAATCGATAGTGGGGACAAAAGTCTCAGCCAATGTAAAAGTAATAGGGGTCAGATTGCTTTGATCTGAATCATCGAACTGCGGTGACAATAGCACCTCATCGGTATTGAATGTAACACTGGGGTGGTTCGTTTCAAGTCTGATGGTGGCATTGTACGAAAGACGCATGGCGTTGGTCATAGTGACGTAAAAACTGATCGTCTCCCCCGGATCGAGAATGCCGTCGCCATCACCACCCGGTTGAGCGTCATCGAAAAACACCGAATCATGATCGACCAGGAGCGGCCAGGGATGTGACCAGTCTTCATCCAGGTCGGCTGTCATGGTCATCCCGGAGTTTGAGATATTCCAGAGACCGATACGAGTGGTAACACCGTTTGAAAGGGTCCCCAAAAGATTGGTTCGTGAGTTGGGTACGCTCTGGTCGTGGAATTCACGGGAATCGCTGCTCCCCGGCCAGACATCGCCGCCATCGCCTCGGCTTCCGCCGAAAGCCAGCGCGTTTTCGCCGTCTGCTTGTTCCATGGCTACTCTGTACCACTCGGGATTCTGATTGCTTGGGCCGGGTGCCTGTTTGTCGACATGATAGATACACAATCCCGACGAAGGCAACCCAACATCGAATCCTACCTGCTGTCGATTCTCCACGATCCAGTACTCGTAAGCGGTCGAGAGACTGTTCTGCAAGCGGTAGGCGACGCGGTTTTCTTCCACGTGTGGAAACTCAACCTGGGACATGTTGCTGTTAACTTCCAAAAGACTCAGAAACCCTATCTCAGCTTTAGACCAGGCGGTCAGGTGGGCGGGCTGTCGGGACCCGGCGTTATAACTTCCGGTCGCCATCAGGGCCCAATCGCCCAGTCCATTTGAACCTACGGCATCGGATATATCGTAGAGGTCGGGCAAGCCCAAAAAGTGGCCATACTCATGGCAGAACACGCCGATGGGTGAGATTTCGTTGCCGGTCTCCTCCGGATTCATGGTGTAGGCGGATATTTGCACGCCGTCGATATAAACCGCGGGGATGTTGCTTTTGTGTGACCAGATACCAACGGCCCCGGCTTCGGCGCCGGCCCCGGCGTGGATTATCACCAAGCCATCACAGATATCATCGTTGTTGATGTCGTACTGGTTCCAGTTTGCCACATGCAGCCGGGCCGAATCCAGGGCATCGGCTGTCAACTCGGGTCCGCGGCTAAGACCATCGTCATTCCCTACGTAGTAGGCGTATGGCAGGGTCATACGGTAGGGGCCAAGAATGTCACCTCTAACAACAAAATCACCGTAGGAGTTTTCTTTGTAGTAGTCGACCATGGAACCGGTCGGGTTGTGGTAGTCATTGGAGAAGAGAACGGAGTCAAACTGAGCAGGCGTTGTGCTGACCCCTGCGGACATCTCATTGTCGCTGAAGTCCACCAATATGACGATAATGGAGGCCTGGAAAGTTTGATCACTCGCCAGAGCCAGGGGACGGCCGAAGCGATCCAGGCTGATCGGCGTGTGCTCTTCGGCGCTGCACCCACCTGCTTCTTTGAAGGCCCTGAGATTGGCCAGCTTCTGTTCAAGGACACCCTCGGCTTTCCACTTCTCAATCGCATCGGGATGGGGCGCCACTGCCGACACCGGCGAGGTTAGAATCACGAAACCTATCAACAGTATGATCAGTAATACTCCGAGCCTGGATTTTTCCATCGTCATCAACCTTTGCATGTCTTTCATATTTTCATCTCGTTCGACCAACATTCCACTTGAACATTATAACCTTAAGCGGCCTATTTCAAAAGCAGCATTTTCCTGGAGTGCGATGTTTGGGAGGTACTCAACCTGTAAAAGTACACACCACTGGCAATCCGACCGCCTGAAGCATTGGTCGCGTTCCATAAGACCTCGTGCGATCCGGCCGGCAAACGACCGTCGACAAGCTGTGAAACCTTCTGTCCCAACGCATTGTACACCACCAGAGAGACGTCCGAGGCGGTGGAAAGGCTGAATGAAATCGTCGTGGTCGGATTGAACGGGTTGGGATAATTCTGGTGCAGAGTCACCGCTGTCGGCAGGCTGCTTTGGTGCCCTTCATCGACCGCGGTTGCCAGGTCGAAGCGCTCACGAGCGTGCTGCGCGTTTTCATACAGCTCGGCCAGATCGGTCCCGATCACTACGGCAAAAGCCACTTCGTTGGAATCCCATCCCTGAATGGCAAACGAGCCGGAGTTCAGAAACATCATGAGGTCTCCGGTAAGACCGGGATCGTGTTGCGTGGCATCCAAAGCAATCAAGTCAAATTTGTCGGCGCGCGAAAAACCACGCTTGGCAGCGCCGTTGTCCAAAGACTTGAAAGAGTCGAGATTCTTCAAAGAGACCAGGCCGACCAGAGGACCGTCGCCGCCTGTCTGGTACATAAGAGCGGCCCCATCGTCGTAAACGACCTGATCGCCGGCTATATCCAGATCAAAATCGGTTAGGAATCCAAAGTGCAGACCAGTCAACCATCCGGGAGTCATGTTACGCATTTGGAATCTAAAGATGATAAAACCGCCGTCATCGACATAACTAATAGTCTCTTGGGTCAATTCAATCGGGATAGGTATCTCCGAACGCGAGTCGGCATAACCGGCGGTTACATGCAGACCACCTTCCTCGTCAATCGTAGATGTACTCAGATCCACCGTTGGCTCGTAGTCGGAAACCTGGTACCTACCCTGGGCATCCCTTATCGAGCTGGAAAGCTGCAGGGCGTTCCGACCCAGCACGATACCGGCTTCGTAGAGCAGGTTGTCGGAGCCGTCGACGCGCAGCCCCTTGCCGCCCGCGTTGTACAGCGAACCTGTGCCGAATCCGAACTGGGCGAAGTCCGAGACTGAGAAGCCAATGCGTGAACTGCTGTGGTCGGCGATGTGACCGCTTGGCGGCACACCCACGGTGCCAACGAAGGCAATAGTATCTAAACTACCGCCCTCCGGTGTTTGCAGGTACAGCACGAAATCGACCGTGTGGCCGTGGTGGAAACCGGAGTCGTATCGGATTTGATACGGGGCCATACTAAGGGCACTACTGCCGCCGACACCGAAGAGATAGGTCGCCGAATCAGACATTACTACCACTCCGGCCGTACCGGTTTCGAGAACGCCGATCACCTCGGCGATATTGCCGGCCGGATTGTTTATCAGAATATCCAGACCGAATTCTTCACCGGGCCAGGCGATACCGTCGTCGCTGACCTGGGTGCTGGTGATCTTAAAGCTCGGAGATACCGGCAAGGGAAGCAAAGCGAGCAGGCGTGAAGCATCGACCAGGCCATTGCCGTAAATGTTGTCCTCACCGGTGGCGCCGAGGTCCTCGGTCGCCTGCAAAAGAGCCTGCTTTATTTCCTCGACCGTGGCATCGGGGCTGTACTGGCGCATCAGCACCACTAGTCCGGCGATGTAAGGGGCGGCCATCGACGTGCCGCTCATATAAGTATAGCCGCCACCTTTCTGTGACGAACGGACACTTACGCCGGGTGCTACCAGCTCGGGCTTGATCTGAGTCTGATCGCACGATGAAGGTCCCCGGCTGGAAAAGGAAGCTATATCCTTGTCCATGTTGACCGCTCCCACCGCCAGCGAGTTGGTGGGGGTGGAAGCCTGATCGGCCGGGCTGCGAAGTGACATCGGGTCGGGACCCTCGTTGCCGGCGGCAAAGATAGTGACGATTCCGGCTGCTTCGACAACGTCTACGATTTGTGTGAAAGTTTCATCGCAGGGGGCAAAGAGTCCTTTCGGCACACCCCAACTGTTCAGAATAACGTCCGGGACATCATCGGTCGTACTGGTATCACCGTCCGGATTGAGCGCCCATTGAAAGGCTTCGATAATATCGGACAGAGTGGTCTGGAGCGGACGTCCCTGGTCGATAACACCGGCCGTGATCCACTGTGCATGCGGCGCTACGCCAAAAGTGTCTGCTTCGGTTGCGCCAACCATCAGACCCATGGTGTGAGTACCGTGACCGGCTGCATCATAGGGCAGCTCATTCGGGGCTACCTTGGAAAACCAGGTCGAGGACAAAGGCTCTGAGTTTCCGCGCCACTTGTCGGCCAACGCCGGGTGGTCCCAGTCTACACCGGTATCAAAGGAACAGATTAAACGACCGGTGCCTTTCAGACCCTGCTGCCACAACGTGGGAACTTTCAACAGCGCCAACTCATTCGACACCGACGATACAGCCACCGAGGCCGGAGATTCAGACACCGGTGTCACGTAGTCCAGGGTGAGGTTTTCCACCACTAATCTCACCCCCGGCTGGGCCGTCAACTCAAGAATCCGGTCGGGTGACAGAGTGGCCGTGAAAGCAGGCACGACCCAGTGCCTGAGCACCGGTTGGCTGGAACTTTCGATCAGGAACCGATGAATACGCTCGGTTGATTCTTTGGACTCATGCAACCGTTCGCCCAAAACACGTTTGATCCTCTGCCCTCGTCTCAAACCGGCCATGGATTCCAGTTGAACCAAACCTGTGGGTAGTTCATCTTCCAGGAATACGACTACCGGAATCGGACCCCTGGCGCCGGACCAAGCCGATACTGCTATCTTGTCTTCCAGGCTGGGACCGAGGGCTTCCCCGGTCGCTGCCGCCAGGTTGAGCGATCCGCAGCAGAGGGCTATTATGACTATAATTGATACTCGTCTCATAAGCTTCCTGGTTCCTTGTCCTGATCCTACCCCGTTTGAGCAAAGGTTGTGCCGTGTCCGATCTTAACCGTCCGCTCATCGACGCCTGCATCGGTTTGCACCAGGGTGATCAACCGCATACTTAAGTGACAAGAAAACAGTGGATTGGACCTCGAAAAGACCTTCAGGTCCGACCGCCGGTAAGACCGGTATATGACCTGCCTTGCGCAGTATGCTGGAAACTGCAAATCTGGTCGATTCTGATCGCAAAGTTTTACAGGCCATCCAGGGTACCTGTGCCTATATTTGGCAAATGGATTCACTTCCAACGAAAAGTAGACCCAGTCGCTGGGCCTTGCCGATCTTGTTGCTGGCCGCCTTGCTGATTCGCGTTGTCTACCTATGGCTGTATCAGGATATGCTTCAGTGGGACCAGCTTACCGTGGATAATTACTACCAGCACCATTGGTCGGAGTCGATTGCTCGCGGCAATCTTCTGGGCGACGCGACCTACTTTCGAGCACCCCTGTACGCTTATATCCTGGGTCTGGCCTACGCCCTGTTCGGTGTCTCCGTGTGGGTGGCGCGCATTCTGGGCTTGCTGATCGGATTGACCTCTATCTACTGCACCTATCTCTTGGGACGTCGAGCTTTCTCGCACCAGGTCGGCCTCGTCGCGGCAGCCGTGCATAGTCTGACACCGGTCATATTGTACTTTGAGTTCGAGTTGCTTTTGGATATGACCTTTACCCTCACTCTTCAACTTTCTTTGTTGGCTCTCTGGCGCTGGCTGAAAGGTCGCATGCCCGGTCAACTTTTGATGGCCGGGCTGGTCACCGGTCTGGCCGCAATCTGCCGCCCTACCGCTCTGGTTTTAGCTGTCATTGTTGGCCTGTGGTTACCCCTGATGTCCGGGTCTGCCCTGGCCAGAATGAAGCGTATGGCCCTGTTTGCAGTCGGCCTTGCACTGGTTATTGGACCGATCTTTCTGCGCAATCTGCTGGTGGCCGATGATCCGGCCCTGATCGCCTCACAGGGCGGGATCAACTTTAACATCGGCAACAACGAACTGGCCGATGGCGTCTCGTCACAATTGCCCGAACCTCTCGGTCTGAACTGGCGACAAAGGCAGGTGGCCGGCATAGCCGAAGAAGCCTCCGGGCGGGCACTGAAGCCCAGCGAGGTCTCAAGCTACTGGACCTGGCGAACAATCGATTGGATAGCCGACAACCCAGGGAGGGCGGCCTCTCTTTTCATGAAAAAGCTGTACTACTTTCTGGGTGATCGTGAAGTGTCTAACAATCGAGAGCTTCGCAGGTTTTTTGTGGCTATGCCACTTTTGCAATACAACCCAATCTCGTTCGCGATCCTCTTTGGCTTCGGAGTGATGGGAATATTCGTGGCCTGGCGCTCTGGTGACAGCCGAATTAAATCACTGATCTGCCTGCTCCTGTTCTACCCACCGGTGGTGGCGCTGTTCTTCTTCAACAGTCGTTTTCGGCTGCCGATTCTGCCGCTGTTGACTGTTCTGGCCGCTGTCGGCGCCCTGACCGTCCTTAATCTGTTCGCAACTGAGATCAAGCGAGGATTCATCGCGCTAGGCGTGGTTATCGTCGCCTGGGCGTGCTCATACTATCCAATAGTGAACCTGCCTAAGGGATCGCCAAATCAGGACTATATCTCACGAGGGATACATTTCTATGTCGAACAAGACTACCGGCAGGCGCTCCAGTATTTCTACACTGCTCGTATGCTCGACCCATCCTTCCCGGAGACCAACCTGAATATCGGCGCCTGCTACTTGCGTCTCGGTCAGGCCGACTCCGCCCGCTTCTACTTTGAACAAGAACGGAGTTTGCACCCTGAGAGACCCAAAACCTATTCCAACCTGGCTTCTTTGCATCTGGTCAACAGGCAGTTTGAACAGGCGGCAACTCAAGCCGGGAAAGCACTCACCCTGGCCCACTGGGACGCCAACAACAACATGATCTACCTGCGTTCGCTGGCCGGTTTGGATTCTGTAGCCACCGACATCCTGCGAACAGAAATCGAGAAAGCTACCACCCGAACGTCCAACGATCTATACTTGCTCAATGACGCCGCCATGCTTTTGCTTGGCCGGGGGGACACTCTCGAAGCTGTCTCGATGCTGCAACGGGCACTGCATACTGAGGCGCCACCGATTGAGACCGACGACGGCGCCTTCGATCGTGACTTTCCGAATCATTATCTAAGGCGATTGAAAGAGAAAGCCATCAGTCACTACCACCTTGGTTTGCTGGCCGGACTGTCCGGGCGATACTACCTGGCCATCAGCCACAACAGTCAAGCCATAGCTGCCGACTCCGGTCTGATTGAGGCCTACCTCAACCTGGCCGGCGGCCACCGTTTGCTCGGACAGTTCGAAATCGCCGACAGCATATTGACAGTAGCGAACCGAAGATTCCCCGACAACGAACTGGTCCGCCGCACAATTCAACTCCGACAGCCATAAGAAACGGGACCGAGTAACTCGGTCCCGTGACTCATTTGACATATATCCGGCACCCGAGGGTGCGTGAATATTATTCGATAATCATCAATCCCTGGTCCTTCTTACGGTAGGCCTCTTCACGAACTCTCAGATTCTCGCGGGCTTCGGACAGCGACATCTTAACCTGGGCATCCGGATTGCGATTCTCAGAAATGAGAATACTTCCCAGATCAGGGTCGTAGAGCCAGTTGAGCAGTGAGTCAACGACCACTTGCATCTGGATTGAGTCTATAGCCATCGGCGTGAAGTTGAAGTGCGCCGTTTTGAAGAGACTGGTCGTCAGACGATGCGCCACCGGGCGGCCGTTGAAGGATTGCGCATTACCCAGCGGATGGGAGGGTCCATAACAAGATTTATACTTGTACAGGATCTCAGTCCCGAACGACCGGACACTCCAGTCAACATACGGAAGAGCCGGACAGTCCTCATTCCAGTAAGGGATCGAGAAACTTGTCCCCTCCAGCACCCATTTGTATCGCTGGTGCAACAGTGCTGAGTCAATCTCAAGATCGGGCCACTCACCCGGTTTTCTCGAGTAGGTTCCGACAAAGTCCTGCCAGAGACCCGAAGGCTCCTGGCGACCGAAAGGTGGAATGTAGCTGTGCCAACCGAAGTGACCTACCGAGTCTACACCAAAGTAGAACTGATACTGAAATGACGGCGCTCCGCCGGTTGGCGGCTGCTGGGGACTACCTGCGATGGTAGTCGTTCTCCCGGTCATCCAGGCATTGATACCGGCATCGATGGACTTGTAAATGGTCAGCCACTGGTCGGGCTGCGGCATACCGGGCACATCGTCATAAATGATCATCACTTTGTGTTTCAGTAGCTCGGCAATAGGAGCACCTTCGAGTAGTTTACCCATATAGAGGTAATCGGGGCTGACATCTTTGGTCCTCAGAGGACCTTCACGGATGGTGGTAGTGTCAAAGACTATGTGCCGTCCCGTGTTGGCACCCCATTTATCAATAGTAGTCTTCCAATATGCCTTGGAGGTATCGATGTCAATGGGATCGTTCAATCCAGCCGGCGTCGGCTTACTGAAATCGATGACGGCGATATCACGTTCGTAGCGCGGATCGATAACAGGAATCTCTCGGTAATACGGCACCAGGTCCGGCACCTGGGCATCATCGCGCGACCTGAGCCAGAAGATGAAGGTCATCTGAACGGTGGTGTCGGACTCTTTGCCTGCGAATACATTCCACAAAGTGTCGTAGGTGTTGGTTACCCAACCCTCGCTCTGTTGAATGGTGTTGTACTTAGAACCAATAAAGTCCGGATCATCAATCCGGAAGTATGGTTCCAAGCCGCCGAAAGCCGTTGTGGGTGTTAACGGATTCACAACCAGCGTGTCGCACGTTTCGGTAAAGGAGGTGTCGAGGTAGAACGTGTCACACCGAATCACCGTGTCACCCATGCGATACACTCCGCCATCGTTGGTGACGTAGACCGAATCCTGGAAAGAATCACGGATGACTTCCATGTCTTCGTCAAAATACGGACCGTACAGACGCCAATCAAACTCAAACGGCGGTGGATCGCTTGGATAATCGATCAGATCCTCACCCTGCCAGTGCAGTTTGACACCAGTGATGATTCCGCCCGGCTCGACGGAATTAACGAAAGGTATATCGCGTGAGTGGAAGCCAAAAACAAACGAGTTGGGTGGGTTGTCGTTTCGTGAAAAGACACGGTAGACGATATCAGAGCCCAGACCTTCCTCATCGTAGGCTTGCAGGAAGACAAACTGGTCTACGTATGTCAACACCGGATCGGTCAGATTGGCCGACATGGCCACAATATTGGACGTCATCGGATCAGGACCCTTGGGGTCAACATCCAGCCTGACCCAGGCGTTGGCGGCTACCAGTTCAATGTAGTCCATCGGGTCTATTCCGCCCAACTCTTCCGCGGTTGCAACGTGATAACGGAAGTAGGAGATTAGCCCGTCACGGTCGGTCCCAACCCAGTGAATCTCGGGGTTACGCGAGAACTTGTGTCCCTCTGGTGGGATATTGACGAAATACACCACCGGTTTCTGGTTGGGGTTCAACTCACCATCAAGACGTTTGGTACAACCAATGGAGAGTATCACCGACATGGAAATAACGACCAGGGCCATAAGGACAAGTCCCGCCGCTATTCTTGCTTTACTGAATTTCTTATTCATGTTTGCACATACCCTCTATCTAAAACGCAAAGGCGAGACTAAAACGGTGAACCTGTGTCAGGATACCGAAATCCTGAAAGGCGTAGTCAACGTGAATCTCAGCGTCGTCTCCAAACGGCACGGCCAAACCACCGCCGGCCGTGAAGCCGTCTTCGTCGTAGTTAAACCGGCGCCCTGCTCTGAGCGAGTATCGGTCGTTAAACGTGTACTCGAGGCCGGTATTGTATTTTTCCAGGTTGTCCGACGGGTGGCCACCCTCGGCGGCAAAAGTAACCAGATGATCCTCTTGTTCGAGAATATTGATCGAGCCGCCGAATTTGAAGTTGATCGGCAGGGGATATGAGTTGCTGATCATGGTCAAGTCGGGGCCGAAGTTGGTAATCACCATGGCGATTTTGAACCCACGGTGGCCCGTATCGTAGACTGTTCCCACATCTGCCGACCAGCCACTGGCGCTGTAATCATGCACGAACTGACCGACGAATTTAACCGTGAAGCCAACCGAAAAGCGATCAGTCAGATACCTTCCGTAGCTCAGACCGAGGGCGAAATCATTCCACCCGAAGGTCCTTCCGGTTCCCCCCGGCTCACCACTACCCCAGGTGCGCTCGATCATTTCACCCGACGACAGCCCGTACATACTGACTCCCAGAACGCCACCGATGGCCTCAAGCGGCATACCGGCGCCCAAAAAACCATATCCGACGTCGGCAGGCATGTCAATATATGTCACGGCCACCTCGCGCCCGTAGAGCGAGGTCAATCCGGCCGGGTTGTAATAAACGGCCGAAATGTCATCCGTGACGGCCGTGAAGGCCTCAGCCATTCCCATGGCCCGAGCTGAAACACCGAGTTCCAGAAACTGAGCGCCGGTCGTTCCGACCTTGGCCTGAGCACTGACCTCACTGGGCCACCATACCACAGTGGCACAAAGCAAGAGCAGTCCCACCAGCACAATTCGGGAATGATTCGCCCGCTTCATCGGAAACGAACTATTATGTCTCACAAGCATCTCATCCTCATCTATTGTAAATTCAGACTTCTTCATCAAACAAAGGTTGCCTATAGGTTGACCTCGATCCCCAATCGAATCTGACGACCGTAGTCCCAGTTGTATGGATTCAGATCATAAGGCGTACCACCTTTAATGATCTGACTTTGATTCTGTCGCGTGTCCGGACGACCGGTGTTGGAATACACAGTGTTGACATTACGACTGTCAAATATATTCTCGACCCACATGATCATACTGTAATCGAGCCCAACAAACTCGAAGTCCTTGGTGAACCGGACATCGACATTGAATATCCCCGGTTTGCGCATTGAGTTGCGCTGGATGTCCTCGCCCGTGGTGAGGGCCAGGTTGGGGAAGGATCGATCGGGTGTGAACGGACGGCCGCTCTCAATGATCAGGTTCATGGCCAATGACCAACCGTTGGGAATCGGTATGCCGAACAAACGCGGCTTGACCGAAGTAGGCACAAACACCTGGATGTTAGCGTTGATACGGTGTCTGATATCGTTGTCAAGAGCCGCCTCGGAAAGGGGCTCACGCGAAAGCTCGAAGTCGCTCATGTAGTTCTGATTGGTCTGCGATGCCTTGCCGAAAGCGAAGGCGTAGACATAACTCAACTGACCGTTCACATAGCCACCGCCACGTTTTTCAAGAGTCAACTCAAAACCACGGCTGCGACCGTAATCTGAGTTCTGATACTGCTGGCGAGTCAGACCACCGACCCGAACCTGAGCCGAGTTAATCTTGTCGAATTCGTCCTTAAAGTAACCGGAGACGTCCAGCGAGTAGTTTTCGGACATGGCATACTTGACACCAAATGAATACTGAATCGTCTTCTGGTAGTCCAGGTTGTAGTTGCCGATCACAACGTTCTGAGCCACCGACGAAGTGTTCCGCTTGTACATATACTCCAGCGACGGAAGCTGGAAGAAGTGACCATAGTTGAAATGGATTTTGGCCTTGTCCGAAATCGGGTAAGAGAATCCGATTCGGGGTGAGAATTTCTGACGGTCACCAAGGATCGTTCCGGACCCAAGATCGTCGTTCTTGGCCACATCCACCAAACCGTACCGATCCTGCAGGAAGAAGTCCCAGCGGAATCCAAGCGAGGCGATCATGGAACCATACTCAAGCTTGTCACGGAAGTAGACACTGCCGCGGTACGGTTCATACTCAAACATATCTCTGAACGATCCGCGGCCGGGGTAAGGACCGCCATCCTCACGACCACTGTAGGGATAGTATGGTTTTTCGATTTCTTCGTAGTCGAACTGATTGGACTCCATCGAGATGCCACCTTTCAGTTCGTGCGAACCCAATTGCCAGAAGACCTTGCCTTCCAGACGGTAGGTGTCGGTGCTTCGGAAATGCCACACTGCCGTCTCGTCGTAGTTGCCCGGGTTCAGGAAGTTGGAACTGCCCCCGTAGTCGTAGGCGCCGTTTCCGTTTCGATCCACAAACGGCTCACCTTGATCATAGCGAGCGTTCGGCGGGCTGTAGACGCCGTCGCCGTTTAGATCGATATATGGAATGCCCGGCTCCCAGGGATCCAGCGGGCCGTCGTGTTTCCCGTTGTCGTTGTAGTCCATATTGTCGGCGCCGACCGACATGACAAAAAGATCAATACCGGGATCGTAGAGGTTGTTGCTATTAATGTCAACATACGGCTCACCGACAATCGAGTCTCCATCGCGATACACTTCCGGGTCACGATTGTTGATTCGACTGACACGACCCTCGTCCAGGATTCCATTGCCGTTTTTATCTCTCAGGAAGTCGCCCTGGTCCCAGACACCGTTGCCGTTGAGATCAATGAACGGCTCGCCTTCCAGATTGTCGATTATGCCGTTCTCATTGAAGCGAAAGTCCGAAAAAGTGAATGTTCCACCTTGCTGGTTGATCTCGATAAGGCCGCTCTCACCATAAGTGTAGGCGGGTCCGGTGAAGTCGAAACCATAGCTCGCGGTGTCGGGGAACAAATTGATGATCGGCTCCGGCGGGTCGTAGACACCGTTACCGTTGCGGTCATCGTAATCTTCCCACTCCGTGTTCAGCATGAAGTCTTCGGGATCAAGCCCGTGCCCGGGACTGGCCGGATCGCCCGGTCGGCGGTTCAGACTGTTCTTGGTGTAAGAAATAACCGCCTCGTAGTTCATGTTGCGCGACACTGACTGCGAAACCTCAAGCGAGGCCGACTTCCAGCGATCAACCTGAACCGGAGCGGTGTTCGGTGAATAACGATAACTCCAGTTGAAGTGCGTCCACCGATTCTGAGAATCTTTGTATGAGAAAATAAGCTTCAGGTTCTGCAGAGGCCTGAACTTCAGGTTGGCCATCCAGTAGTACTTATTGTTCTTACGTTCAGGAACATCCAGCCCGAACAAATTGAACGACCCATAATTGCGGCGAGTCAAAGGAGAGTCGTATGACTCGTACTGGTAGATGCCGTCGTCTTTATCGACCTCGCCATAGAAATAGTAGGTGAACTCTTTGTCTGCCATGTAGCCCAATCCGAGGGCCGGCAGGATCTTGTTTTTGAAAATCGGGTCCGGACCGCTGACGGATGCACGAACATAATCGTTGTTACGCGAGTATTTGTTAAGCGAGTTGTTACCGAAGTCATCGGTGATAAACTGGAAATTGATCCGGGTGTTATCTTTCGAACCTGTTTGCGTGGTAATCTTGACGATACCCGACAAAGCGTTGCCATACTCCGGATCGAATCCGTCTTTGATAACCGTAAACTCCTGGATGGAACCTGACACCAACGAAAGATTGGCCCCGGCTTCACCCAGACCACCCAACGGATCACCGATCGGCACACCATCAACGATGTAGGCAACCTCACCGGCGCGTCCACCGCGAATGAAAATCTCACCGGAAGCGTTGGTCACAACACCAGCCACCTGGGTCAACAACTCATCGACCGAGGTTACCGGCTGGGTCATGATCTGTTCCTTGGTGATGGTGAGCTGGTGAGAAGTCTCGAACTTATCGATGATATCCACCTCGCCCCGGACGGTGATAACCTCACCGATGTCGGTGACTTTCTTGTCCAGTATCTGAGATACCTCAACGGTAAGGTCCGACTTGACTTCGACATCGGTCACCTCGACCACATTGTATTCGAGATGCGATATCTTCACCGTGTACTTGCCCGGTTCCAGCCTTCGGATGGTGTACTTTCCCTCGAAGTTGGTCATAGCGCCGAAACTGGTGCCCGCAATCGAGACGGAAGCACCGACGACCCCTTCACCTGTTTCTTTATCGGTAATAGTACCCTTGATCTGTCCGACAGCCGCTGCGTAGAGGTTCACCGGCCCAATTACAATCAACAAAGCCAGAACCGTTAATGGAATCAAAAATTTCCTGAGCCCAAAAGGCATCACCATTCCTCCTACGGTCTATGTAGTATCACTTATATTTTTTCCCAACCAACCTTAATCATGACACTACAGACAGAGCTTGATACAACGTGTGAACCGTTCAACCGATTCGATCGTTATGCATTAGCTAATAGTTGCCTGTAGTCTCCAGTATCTTTTGATTCCCAGGGTCTTTCGCCTAAGCGGGAACCAGCTTTCAAGCCTACAAAATAGGCCTATGGCCTCGGCAAAGTCAAGCGGTTTTTCCCGTTACCCGCACGGAACAGAGCCATATAATGCCACACTTATAGACTGATTACGTACCCTGGTTGTGCAAAAAAAATCGTCGATTCAATGGTGAGAGTTTTATGGCCGAAGCCAAGTCGTTTTGCTCGGTTAGTTCAGCATGACAGAAAGAGCCGGATCTGAATTCGACGTTTAGACTTCGAGCCAAAACCTTGGCCAACAAACGGCCCCCATGTAATCTGTGCTCATCGCTAATCGGCTGCGAATCAACCGAGTAGGATGCAACCGGACCGCCCGGACGATACAAGGCCGGATGTGCAACCACTCCGTTCAGTTTGATCGCACCGTGTTGGAGAATGGTATCGCCATATTTACGAGCAGCCGACGCGACTATTTTTCTTCCATCGGCAACAACTTCATAGCGGGATCGCGAAGCAAAACAGGGAGCTCGATGAAAAAAATCCGGCCGGGAATCCAAAGCACCTGACCTGCGACAGTAATCTGCCGGTTTGCCCATAGTAGTAGCAAACTCAGTCAAAGCCTCGGCCACCACACGAAACAGGTGCGAAGGAGCCTCTGTCCAGGGTCGACCATCCCACTCGCCGAGATTAACCGCCAGGCAATAGGTCAACTCTGTTTGGTCGTGTAACAAGGCACGCCCACCGGTAATACGCCTTATCACCGGAGTGTTCTCTAACTGCGAAAAATCCAGCGCCCGCTCCTTCGCCTGATTGACCCCGAAAGTGATAGTGGGCATCTCCCAGCCATACAGCCGCAAATACAGCGTACCCGAACCACGACAAGCCTGCTGGAACATCCATTCATCGCAGGCCATATTGTAGTACGGATCGCACTCTGTCTGATTGTAGAAAACCGCACTGCTCATGGTGTCAAATTACGATCCAGGCTGGTGTGGCGCAAGCGGGATCGTCCGGTCGGCCGACCGGCGGGTAAACCTGGACAAGCGGTTGGCGGTGATAAATCACCGATAAATGGGTCTTGCGCTTCGCGGCCTTCTCATGTCATGCTGAGCGCAGTCGAAGCATGAGCCAAATCAACGTCATTCTGAGCGCACCCCCAATCTCACCCTGAGCACCCCAACCTGACCCTGAGCGGAGTCGACGCGTGCTCATTGTCGGGCGGCGCCCTCAAAGTTGCTTTGGGGGTGGTTATGTCACCGCCCCATACAAGGTTTGAGGCGGCCACCCGTGCAGGCTGGGTCGCAATGGCAAGTTTCTCCGGTTCCTGCGTTGGCCGAAGGCGAGCGTATGTACCGGAGGCCTCAAAAGCTGCTTTTACACAACGCCTTAGTGAGATTCGAAGGGTAACGACCACGCCCAGGGCGTGGTCAGAACGCTGCTAAACCACATTTTGATACAGCCTCATTGTTTGGGGCTAGCCCAGCCGCCCGGCCTGGCAACTCAAAATATGCAAAAAAAGCCGCCGGCCGCCGATTTTGCACTGACAGACACTGGCAGTGGGCCCTTCTATATTTGTTCGTAGATTATGTTGCGCTCTGTGATCGATTTGGGCTAGGGAGAGGGGGCGAAAAGTTCGCGAAGGACCTTTTTGCCCTCTTTTTTTGTGTTTTTTGGATTGTAGGCGGAAGTTACATGCGTTTCTCTGGGTGGGGATTTGGTGATTCTCCTGTATTCCAAGTTGCACGGCAGGTATCAAAGTGGGTAGTTTTCTCAACTGTGCTCGGCGAGCCTCCGGCTGAATACCGGCTGGAGAGAGCTTCTGTCCTTATATTGGGGGAAAAATACAAAAAAAAAGAGGGCGGGTAGATCGATGGTAGAGGGGGCTAGGGAGCTACCAGTGGACGACCTACCCAGGTCCTCGTCTTAATTGATCTCAGTATAGTAGAATCAGACTGGTTGTCAACCCTTAGTTGACAAAAAAATATCGGGGCACCGGCAGCGCGTTCCTGGTCGTTCGGCCATGGCCGTCCTGCTCTTCCACGGGGAGTGCTGGGCGACCGGCTGTCTGAGACTCACTGTCACTCTCAGAAAATGACGAAGGCCGTCGATTACCGTCGACCGTGTGCTTCGTGGGCGGCAGACCTCCCGGTTTGCCCCGCAATCAATCGATCAAAAAACCTTGAAACGCAGGCCTATCGGTCGTATATTGCCCCTGTGTCATAGAACCCGTCGGGGCGGGTTCTGTCTGGCGCGAATATCACATAAGGAGGAAGCATGAAACGCATCATGAGATCGTGTGTACTCGCTGCATCGTGTCTGGTTGTCGCCGGTGTGCTAGCTACCGGCCTCACGTCGGTGAATGCGAACGAGGTGAAGACAAACGGGCGAAGTATCGAGGAATTCGTAAACCCGGACGGTAGTTTCGATCTGGAGGATGCGCGACTTTCCGGCTTTGAAGGACCGCTGGACATGAAGGGGTTTGAATCGGCTATAGATTCGATCACCGGGCAACCGATGTTCAAGCCATCCGGAACCAGAGAAACCGACGACCACCCGGAAGACATCTACTGGGACAACAGTATCTCACCGACCCTCGCCGGTGTAGATGACATCATCTATACGGCGACAGTCTACGATGGACGGCTTGTTGTCGCCGGTCGATTCTATCTGGCGGGCGACGTGATCTTGGATCACATAGCTGCGTGGGATGGCAGCAGTTGGTCTGACCTGGGAGCCCAGATGAATTCTCGGGTCGAGGCTTTGACCGTTTACGATGGGAAGCTGATTGCCGGAGGCTCTTTCACAAGAGCTGGCGGTGTCGAGGCAAGCTGCATAGCAGCCTGGGATGGGAGTACTTGGTCTTCCCTGGGTCAAGGATTAGGTGGTTGGGTCAGCGCTTTGACCGTGTACGACGGTGAATTGATAGCGGGAGGATGGTTCATTTCGGCTGGAGGCTCACCAGTAAACAGGATAGCTGCCTGGGATGGGAGTAGTTGGTCACCACTGGGATCGGGTTTGGAGGGCGATGGAATCGCATACGGGTTTTCTCTGACCGTCTTCGACGGAAATCTGATTGCGGGTGGGGGCTTCACTACGGCAGGAGGAGTGGCGGCAAACAACATAGCCTCCTGGGATGGCGCCAATTGGTCGCCACTGGGATCAGGGACGGATCATCTTGTTTACTCGCTGGGTTCTTACGATGGAAAACTGATAGCTGGAGGCAAATTCCTAACGGCAGGCGGCGTGGAGGCGACATTCATTGCCTCTTGGGACAGTACCGAGTGGTCACCACTTGGATCCGGGATGAACAAGAGTTCCGTTTTTTCTCTATTTGAGTACAATGGGAAGTTAGTAGCAGCAGGGAATTTCACTACAGCCGGTGGAGTGGAAGCGAGCAAGATAGCCTCCTGGGATGGGATCAATTGGACACCCTTTTCTTCGGGGATGAACCACATTGTCTATGCCCTTACCCAGTACGAGGGAAATCTGATAGCCGTGGGTGAGTTCACATCGGCCGGAGGAGCCGGGGCATCCAGGGTGGCCTCCTGGAATGGAAACAGTTGGTCGGCGCTGGGGTCGGGAATAAGTGGTGCGATAAATGCCCTGGCTGTATACGATGGCAAAGTTATTGCGGGGGGCGAGTTCCGGGCGGCCTTCGGTGTACCGATGAACTTTCTCGCAGCCTGGGATGGAACCAGTTGGGCCTCACTCGGATCGGGAATGGACGGGACTGTCTTTGCCGTGACCTTGTACGCCGGGAAATTGATAGCCGGGGGTTCATTCACAACGGCCGGAGGTGTGACAGCAAACTCTATTGCCTCCTGGGATGGCAGCAGTTGGTCGCCCCTGGGATCGGGGATGGCGGGAGAGTACCCCGATGCCCGTGCCCTGGCTGTCTACGACGGGAAACTGATAGCAGGAGGTCGGTTCGACACAGCCGGCGGCGTGGAAGTGAACCATATAGCCTCTTGGGATGGGATCTCTTGGTTGCCGTTGGATTCGGGGATGAATGGTTCTGTCCGTTCGCTGGCCGCTTACGACGGGGAGCTGATAGCTGGAGGGTTTTTCGACACGGCAGGAGGAGTGGAAGCACAATACATTGCCTCATGGAATGGCAGCAACTGGTCGTCCGATCTGTCGCAGATGAACGGATGGGTCTTTGCCCTAAACGTGTACGATGGGACACTGATTGCGGGCGGATCGTTCACGACGGCCGGAAGTGTGACAGGAACCAGTTTGGCCGCCTGGGACGGAAGCGGTTGGTCTTCTCTTGGGTTGGGGGTCTCAGGAAGAGTCCTCTCTCTGACAATACATGAAGGGAACCTGATATCGGGAGGACGACACACGCACGCCGACGGCGCTGAGGTGAGCAAGATAGCATCCTGGAATGGCCACAGTTGGTCACCACTGGCATCGGGAATGAACACTGAGGTTCGCGCCCTATCCACACATGACGGTAAACTGTTTGCAGGAGGTACATTCACGTTCGCGGGAAACAAGGTCTCGGCCTATATGGCGGAGTGGACCTCCCCCCCGGATGCTGACAACGATGGCACATCCGACGGCAACGACAACTGTCCGACCGACTACAACCCCGGGCAGGAAGATGCCGATGCAGACGGCGTCGGCGACATATGCGAAGCGACCTGCTGCACGCTAAGAGGTGACATCAACCGCGACTTCGCAGGTCCCGACATATCGGACCTGGTGTATTTGGTAGACTTCATGTTTAACGGCGGACCGGAACCGCCCTGTGAGCAGGAGGCAAACATTGACGCCGGCGGCGGGATCGACATTTCCGATCTCGTTTACATAGTTGACTACATGTTCAATGGCGGACCGCTACCGCCGGCGTGTCCTTAGACCTCAATAGGGAGTATTGAAAAGGTCCCGGTTGGCGTCATTGCGAGGACGCCGAAGGCGGACGCGGCAATCTCATGCCTCGACTCCGCTCGGCATGACACGTGTGCCGCGAACTAAGATTGCCGCCTTCGCGGGTGTGACATGTGTGACGCGGGCATGAAAACTGAACGCGTTTTATAGCCCTAAGTGCGCTGAGCGCAGTCCAGACTCGTGCTGCCAAAAGCAGCCAAAAACAGTTTGGAACAAGGACACTCCAATCGTATATTATGGATGCGTCAAGCGACCCGTCCAGACGGGTTCTATCAGCAACGAAGACTGACTTCCGGAGGAATTATGAGACACATCAATGTGACATTGGACGTCCTCGGCGTTTCCAGAAGCGGCAAAGGCAGCATTGTGATGTGGGCAGTGGTACTGCTGGCATTATTCACTCTCACGGATCGAGCCGACGCCCGGGTCTGGGAACATACAAGCGGACCGCTGGGGGGGGGAGTCGATTTCCTTGCCAGCGACTCAAGCGGTTACATGTTTACCAGCGGCTATGTCGGCAAGTGCTTTCGTTCTGCCGACGATGGAGATAACTGGACGCAGCTCAGCGTTGACTGGAATGCCGGTGTGAGTGCGTTCGCAGTCAACGCCACCGGTGACATTTTTGTTGGTACCGATGGTGACGGCATTTATCGCTCCACTGACAACGGCGACAACTGGACGCAGCTCAACCTTGGCATGACGGTTTTATCCGCAAAGGATTTGGCCATCAGCCCCACCGGTGACATTTTCGCCGGGATTTGGTATCACGGCATTTATCGATCGTCCGACAACGGCGACACCTGGACGCTGGTCAATGGTAGTGTGCCGGTTACTTCTGTCTATTCTCTCGCCGTCAACTCAAGCGGTGACATATTTGCCGGTACTCGTAATGACGGTGTTTATCGTTCTACCGACAATGGCGACAACTGGACACAGATCGTCACTGGTTTGTCGTCAGCCCTGAGAATCTACTCTCTCGCCGTAAACTCCGGCGATGCCATTTTTGCCGGAACTGCAACCTACGGTGTGTATCGTTCTACTGACAACGGCGATAATTGGTCGCAGATCAACAGCGGCATGGGCAATGGTACGGTCTCTGAAATAGCCATTGGCTCCACCGACGACATGTTTATCACTAACTCATTTACGGGTGTTTATCGTTCGACTGATAATGGAGATACCTGGACACAGGTCAACAGTGGATTATCGACGACAGCTGTCCAGGCCCTGGCCTTCGGGTCCAGCGGTAACATATTTGTAGGCACAAAGGGCAGTGGTGTTTTTCGGTCGGGTGACAGTGGTGCCAACTGGGTCGAGATCAACAATGGCCTGACAGCTACCAGACCCTCGGCCCTCGCATTTAACGCAGGCGGCGACATTTTTGCCGGTACAATCGGCGATTTCTTTCGTTCGACCGACAACGGTGACACCTGGACTCAGATCAGTTTAAGTACGGGCTATACTTCGGTCCAGGCAGCCGCCGTCAACTCCGGAGGTGACATATTTGCAGGCGTCAGTTCTGGTGGTGTCTATCGTTCCACAGACAACGGCGACAACTGGGCACAGACAACCAATGGACTGGGGAGCCCCACGGTCGGTGCTTTCGCCATAAGCACAGGTGGTGAGGTTTTTGCCGGTACTTTAGGTTCAGGTGTCTTTCGTTCAAATGACAATGGCGACAACTGGATACCGATCAACGATGGGATGATCAACCTGTATGTCAACGCTCTGGCTATCAACTCAGGCGGTGACATCTTTGCCGGGACGCGGGCCGGCAGTGTTCACCGTTCTACCAACAATGGCGATAACTGGACGCAGATCGAGCTGAGTCCGACGGTTTTTAGTGTCAGATCACTGGCCATCAACTCGGCCGGTGACATTTTTGCCGGCACTAGTGCAGACGGCCTTTATCGTTCTACTGACAACGGCGATACCTGGACACAAATCTACAATTATGCAAGTCTACCTTCGATCCGGGCAATCGTAGTCAATACCAGCGATGATCTGTTTATCACGAATTCTTTTGACGGCGTTCTACGTTCTACGGACAATGGAGATACCTGGATGGCGCTCAATTATGGCCTTCCCGGTTTAGAACTCCATGCTCTCGCCATCAGTTTCACCGACGACATAGTTGCCGGTATCTGGGGTGAGGGCGTTTACCGCTTGACTGAGTGCCCGGACGTTGATGCCGACTGGGTCTGTGATGCCTTTGACAACTGCCTCAATACGGCCAACGGCCCGCAAACAGATAATGACCAGGACGGCCTTGGGGATGCCTGCGAATGTTGCTGTTCTCTGCGCGGGGATGTGGATCAATCCGGCACCTTGCCTGCACCCGACATTGCTGATCTGACCTTCCTGGTAGACTTCATGTTCGCGGGCGGGCTTGCTCCGTCTTGTATGGGCAACGCTGATGTCGATGGTGATGCCGAGTGCCAGCCTACGTGCGGCGACAGTCCTGATATCAGTGACCTGGTGTATCTTGTGGACTACATGTTCCAGGGTGGTCCGGCACCATTAGTTTGTCCGAGCGGCTGCAAGTAACATTGCAGTGTTGCACATGTTCCTTTTCCCCGCCATGGGCGGGGGATGAGACCCTGTGCATAGCGGACCGGCAAAATCAAAAGCTTCAACCCACAGCAAGGGGAGTGTGGACATACCCCTGAAGCCGTCAGGTGACCTGTGTTGCAGTGTTGGTGCTGTCAGGCGACTCGCCTGACGGCCATTGGGTTGGGCGGCAGGTGTCGGGCGGGGTCGCCCAACACCACCTGTGAGCCAAGCCTTTTTCGACATATCCCAAGGTGATGGGTCACCCGTGTCAAGTGAAGATGGATTCCCGCCTACGCGGGAATGACAGAGGGGACGCGCGTAGCGCGAGATGGTGATTTATCACCCTTCAACTCCGCTCAGGATGAGGTTGGGTGTGCTTAGGCTGAGGTTGGCTGGACTCAGGATTAGGTTTCTGAAACCCGGACTGAAGTCCGGGCCACGCAGTCACTAATTTCATGCGGGCACCAATACACCCCTCGACTGCGCTCGGGGTGACGTGGTGAAGATGGATGCCGGATCAAGTCCGGCATGACAAAGCGTGGGCTGTCCACAAAAAAACGGATGGGAATCCATCCGCGCGTTGTCATCTAAAGTGTCGGGGGTGAGTTTATGTCGCTCGTTTGAACTGATCCAGATCGATGTCGTACTGCTTGATCTTAAGCCGCAAAGTTGACTCCGGAATGTTCAGAAAAGCGGCTGCATGTTTCTTGATTCCGCGCTTGGCGGCCAGAGCTTTCTCAATAAAGACCCGCTCGTGCCCGGCCAGGTAATCATACAAACCATACCGATCATTGAATTCAATGGCATCAATCGAAGCGGTTGCTGCTTCCGCATCGCCATTACCGCCCGATTCTACTCTTGGCTGGCTGCAAATCTTCTCGGACACCAACTCGATATTGATTTCGGCACTGTCACCGGATAACAGGATCAGTTTCTTGATTTCGTTTTCCAATTCGCGAACGTTGCCCGGCCAATCATAAGCCACCAGCACACGCAGCACCTCAGCGGATAGCTGTTTGCCGCTCTGGTTCAGGAAATGTTCGATCAAAAGCGGGATGTCCTCACGTCGATCACGCAAGGGCGGAAGGCGGAATGTCATGGCCGACAGTCGATAGTAAAGATCCTGCCGGAACTGTTTGGCCGTCATCAGTTCTTTGAGGTCTCGGTTGGTGGCCGACACAATTCGGACATCCACCTGCCGAGGTGTCGTCTCACCCAGCCTGACAATCTCCTTTTCTTCGAGAATGCGCAGTACTTTGGCCTGTATTGAGAGGGGCATATCACCGATCTCATCAAGGAAGAAAGTCCCTCGGTCGGCTTCTTCAAACAGACCCGGTTTGTCACGGTCGGCGCCGGTGAAGGCACCGCGTCGATATCCGAAAAGCTCGGATTCCAGAAGCGACTCGGGCAGGGCGGCACAATTGACCGATATAAATCTCTGGTCCTTGCGATCCGAATTGTAATGAATGGCCCGGGCCAAAAGGTCTTTGCCGCAACCTGTTTCACCTTCCACTGAGAGAGATATGTTTGAGTTCACCACTTGCCGCAACTGAGCAAGCATCGACAACATCTCAGGGCTGCAGGTAATAATGTTCGGGAAAGCCGCCTCTTTCATTAATTGACTCTTGAGACGACGATTATCCTCAAGCAGTTTGTTCTTCTGAATCTCGACCCATTTGAACGCGATCAGTTCTGAGAACCCGACGGCAAAGTTCAGTTGTATCTGATTGAACGGGCTGAGACAATTATCGGTTGATAGCCGATCAAGATAGAGATAGCCCACAGCGCCGTCGCTGGTTTGGAACGGTACGACAATAACGCTTGCGACAACATCGGCCACATCGCTGAACAGTTCATTAATGAAAGGATCACGACGGCAGTCCAGAAGAAGCGTCGGCCGGTCGGGTGCGATCTCTTCACCGATCAAGCCGCCAAAGCGCTCAGTGAATCTCTTGATATGAGCACCATCTACCGGGAATGACGACAGCACCGTCTCATCGGAGGCGTCCGGCACAAAAATCAAGGCGCGGTCTCCACCTGTCTTCTCCAGTAACACCGAAAGTATGGTTTCCATCTGGGAACCCTGAAGATTGGACAGTTCGTCCGGACTGATCAGTGTGCCGAAAATCTTAAAGTTGTTTTCATTTGAGACCGACAGGGCTACTGCCTGTTCGGATAGTGACCTGAGATACTTGGTTACCGCCCGTACTTTGGTGGCGGCATCAAGAGCGGCAAAGCCTTTTTCGGCCCGGCTCAGTTTTCTGAATCCGGAAGCGAGATCACCCTGCCGGCAGGCGAACATTCCGGCCCTGAAATTGGCTTCGCTCATCCAGTAGTTCAGTTTTAGGCGACGGAAAAGGCGGTGTGCTTCATCCAAAGAAGCCCGGACCTTTTCCGAATCCTCGCATTGCGCCGCCATGCAGATATCGGAATAGACCAACAAGGTGCGAGCCAGTTCATACGGGTCACCCACATCTTTGAGCACCTCAATGGCCGTTCGGCCATGCTCCAGGGCGGCTTCGTAATCTGCCTGGGCCGCGAAAACACGGGCTATGACACTTCGCGATAAACCGATCTCCAGTTTCTCACCCAGGGCCAGCGCGAGTTCCAACGCCTTCTGGCCGTATTTCATAGCTTCGTCGAAATTATCCAGCGTCAGTTCCACTTCGGCCAATCGACGGGCCGACTGAGAGACCAGAGCGGAACCCGGCGACAGGGTAAGACCAGCCCGGTATGCCTCGCTCAGAATGGCCTTGGCCTTAAAGATGTCTCCCTTTTCATAAGCCAGTTCACCGGCGTATTCCAGATAAATGACACGTTCGTACTTGAGATCGATGCGGTTAATAATCTCCAGGGCGCAATCCAGGCTGCGCTGCGCCACCAGGAACTGGCGCTTGATCATCTGGAGCAACCCGAGCGACAGCAGGTTCATCGCTTCGGACATATCTTCGTGATTGTCGTGGTTTCTCTTGACCGTTGCTTCCAGGTCCTTTTCGGCCTGCACCCATTGGCCGGTGCGAATGCGTGTCCGTCCCAGGTTACCCGTAAGCTGGGCAACTTTGCGCGGGTTGTCGCCGATCATACCCAGAGCGGTTTCCAGGAAATTGACACAAGCGGAATAATCACAATGCAGGTAGGCAATACCTGCCAACTGGTTGAGAGAGTCTACCTGTCCGTCGACGTCGGTGGCTCGACGATATGCGGCCACCGCGTCACGCCCTCGGATTTCAGCGTTTTTCAGGTCTCCCAACATGCGGTAGGCTTTAGAAAGCACCAACTGCGCACGACCATAGCGTCTATTAAGTGGGAATTCACCGAGAATCTTAGCCGCCTTAAGACCATCTTCGACAGCGTCTTTATAATTACCCTCAATGAGACTGCCGTCGGCCGACAGCAACAGATAGAGGGCGCGCTCGTGAAGATGGGTCCCAAAGTCATCTTCACTCAACTGCCGCAATTCACGCAGTGAGTGCTGATGCCTTCTTTGGCGAAACTGCTCCTCAATGGCCAGCAGTCTGGGATCAAAACTGATCTTCGGTGAGGAAAGATTCATCGTTTCTTCCGGTCCCTACGCTTCGATTGTTCTTCGGTCGATCGTTTTCTACTGGGCGGTCACATTGCCGCTGCTTTCTTCTACCACTACCCGTTTCTCATCGGAGGTTTCGTTTTCACCCCCGAAGATATACGTGACGATCTCGTAGGATAACTGGAAGGCAAACCCGGACAGCCAATCGGGACCAAAACCGTCGCCGATTGAAGTCGTTCCCTCAAAGTTTAGGGAATCGCCGGGCGGAGGAACGATGGAGTCACCGTCACTACCGTTTCCATCATCACCGCCACCGGTGTCATCCACATCCCACGGATCCTCAACAGAAAGTACAGGAGCGGAGATAAAGCAGACTAGAGCAAGCGAGAGCAACATAATCGCTGCAATCAGTCTTGAACCCTTCATTTGCTTTTCCTCCTTCAGTTTGCGCCACCGGATTGGCCGTCCGGTGTCGAAACTTAGGATGGCGCGCTATTTGCGCACCTTAGGTTAAAAATCGCATATCTTGCCACGCATAGGATAACAATTCAGTATACACTTGTCAAGCAAGAATTTACAAATCGCAGATTCTGCGCCACGCTGTTATACCCTCCGTTATAAAACAAAACAGCCCGATCATACCGTTTGTTCCAGCAAAGAGGCTAACTCGGTGCAGACCTCCTCAACGCTGATTTCGGCCATGCACTGCATCTGCCTCTCCCCTTTCAGCGGGCAAACATTCTTAACACAACTGATACAGCCAAGCTGCCGGCGGTAAATCATCCGCTTGAGCGGCGATATTGGTGAGGTCTCGCTCGGATCGTCGGCGCCCGACAGAACCACCAGAGGCGCCCCGACCGCGGCAGCCAGGTGAGCCGGACCGGAATCGTTGCCCAGGAAGAACCGGGCCCGGGAAATAAGAGCGGCCAATTCGCGCAGCGTTGTCTTTCCGGCCAAATTGGTGACTTGGTGGGTCCCGGCCGCCGTCGCTATCTCATTGCCCAGGGTCGAGTTGTCTTTAGTCCCGACCAGGATTACACTCAGGCCGAAACGTGTTATAATCTGTTTGATCGCCTGTGTGTAATTCTCACTCCCCCACCGCCGCGAGGCCGCCACCGCTTGAAAGGCCACAACCGCAAAAGCATCGGTTTCACCTACGTCAAAGCGGGTCAGCATCTGATTGGCCAGCTCAGTGTCTGCTTCGTTCAGAAACAACTTGGGTCTGACAAACTCAAGCTCAGCCCCGGACCCACGTCTGAGCAGATTGAAATAGGTCTCGCTACGATGTGACGAGTTAAGTGGAGTCGGCAACGGCAGCGGGCGGGTCAACAACATTCGGCGACCGTCGGCGATGTAACCGATTCGCTGTTTAACACCGGCCAGTTTGAAGCCGGCCGCCGCGCCGAAAGATGGTGGAAGAATATAGCCCAGGTCGTAACTCCCCGGTGCTATGATGTCCTTGATTTTCATCACGCCGATCAGACCATGAACATGCGCGGTTGGAATCTTCAGAACGTGATCCACACCCGGGTTGGATTCATACAGTTCAGCCAGATGTTCGGGAGTCAGAACGGTAACGCGGGAGCCGGGGTAGGCTTCGCGAGTCTCGTTCACCATCGGCAGCGACATGACGCAATCCCCCAGGTGATTGGGGGTGCGGATGATAATCGCCTGAGACATTAGGGCCTGTTGCTAAACCTCTCTACCCCGAGACAAGGGACCCGGGATGACGGTGCTGTCATGCGACTCTCGTGACAGCCGTGAAACCAGCGCCGTGGACAGCATGGTAACCCATGAGCCAGTGGAACGGCGCCAAGCGAAAGAAACCGATTTATCGGTGTCGAGCGGGGTCGCCCAACACCACCTGTGATCGACGGGCTCTCCGACCGAGACATTAGTCGAGGTAATTACCTTCCAATTGGATTCTGGTGGAGTAGTATTTTTTTAACTCCTCCAGATGATCGTTCTTGGCTTCCAACAAAGATATCTCGGACTCAAGGTAGGTCAACTTTGAAATCTGGCCGTCATCCAGTCGCGACTTTGCGATGCCCAGTTTGGTTTCGGCAATGCCGATTTTCTGCCTGAGCACATCGAGCTTGCGAAAGCTGACATCGGCTTGATTGAGCAGAGTCGCAATCTGAGCCTGGACCGATTTCTCAGTCTTTTCGTACTCCAACCTGGCTTGATCGGCCGACAGTCGAGCCGCCTTGACGGCCGCGCCGGAGGCGCCACCATCCCAGAGTGGGTAGGATAGATCCAGCTTGACCTCCCAACTGTTGGTCTTGAGGTCGTCGGTAATTCCCGCGTCTTCAACTTCACCTCGGCTCATATTATAGTTGGCCGTCAGGGTCCCGGAGAGTCCGTGGGCCGATTCGGTAAAGCCGGCCGTCCGTTTCTGCTTGTCGTATTCGTACTTCGCCTTCTGGAGCGGAGCGCTGTTTTCCCACTCGGTCAAAAAACGCTGACGAGTGTCCTGATCGATATGTCTGACCGAATCGGGCGGCATCAGAGTCTGCGAAGCAACCGACTCCACGTCCAAAAGAGTGGCCAGCGTGCGCCGCTGTTCGGCGGCTACATCTTCAGATTCAAACTGCTTCAGTTCCGCATCCAGTCGTCCGGCCAGAGTCTCCAGCCATTGATCGTCGGAGACAATACCGTCGGCTAGCTTGGCTGAATCGATGCCGACTTGCAGTTGAGCCCGTTCCAATTCGGCCTCGCTACGATCACGGCTGAGTTTGCTCTGCAACACACCGATGAACGCTTCCACCACCTCAGTCTTGAGATTTGCCGTTTCCTCCGCCCGTTTCAGTTGGGCCAGTTCGAGATCATCGCGACGGTTGCTGAGGTCATATTTCGGTTGTGACGGTTGCAGCACCGGCTGGGTGAGCGAAAAGCTGAATCGACCGAGCTGACTGCTTTCGTCAACCTGAACTCCGTCTCGGTTGGGATGTTCTCCATCGCTGTCTGTCAGGTCGGCTCTGGCAGTGAGTTCACCGCCGGTGATGAGACTCTGTTTCAATGAAATGTCGGCGGCGAGATTCCTGAACGGTTCGCGCATGGTGCTCTTGGTGTCGGTACCGTACAAGTATCCCCAGCGTTCATTGGAGCCGTATGACGGCGCCGTTGCATTGATAGAAATCTCAGGCAGATAGAATCCGATCTTCTCGGCGAAGTACTGCTGTTCGGCTACTTCAAAGTTGCCTTCAATGATGCCGCCGCGCCCGGTGCGATTGACGGCGATGTCGATTGCCTCGTCCAAAGTCAGCACCTCAGCCGAAGCCGATGGTACGAACATCAGAAGGAGACATCCAATCCCAACAGTTTTAGCCAACAGCTTCATATTATTCTGCTCCTTTGTAATCAGTGCCTGCGGTACCCACCTCCCGCAGCGCTTTGGGTGGAGTATCTGTACCCCGCGCCCAGTGAACAGCGCGCGAAGCGCCAGAAACAGGCTTGCCTGTCATCCTGAGCGCAGTCGAAGGGTGAACTAAATTCGCCGTGTGCTTCAAATAACACACCCCTAAATCCCCTCTCAAGAGGGGACTTTGCAGAAAGATAAATCCAATGCTATCACGATCCGGTGCGCCCGGAGCGAAGTGTCGGGGGCTCTTCATGGCCGGAGTTGGCCGTGTCACCCTGAGCGCAGTCGAAGGGTTCTTCATCTCGCCACCATGCCCCACGGTACGGCGCGGAGTGCCGGACATCCATTCGTGGGCCTCCCGAAAGAGGTGCCCGAAGGGCGGCGTGTGTTACTTGAATCGAAGTCGCCCACCTACTCATACCTCAAGGCATCGATTGGGTCCAGCCGTGCCGCCTGGCGGGCCGGGTAAAGCCCGAAGACAATCCCCACCGTAGCCGACACACCTACCGCCAACACGATTGAATAAACCGACACCACCGTGGGCCAGTCGGCATAGAATGCGATGACTTTGGCCAGGATCAAGCCTATAGCACACCCGACCACACATCCGATCAAGCAGATTGTCACTGCTTCGATCAGGAACTGCCGCATGATATCGCTGCGGGTGGCGCCGATAGCGCGACGGACACCTATCTCGCGGGTGCGCTCGAGCACCGTGGCCAGCATGATGTTCATAATTCCGATACCGCCCACCAGGAGTGAAATCCCGGCGATAGTCCCCATTACAATATTGAATATCCGTTGCGTCTTTTGTGACTGGCGCAAGAGCGACTCAGGCACCACCACTTCGTAGTCTTCCACGCCAGCATGGCGACGGGCCAGAATGCGTTCGACCAGTTTGGTAACGGTGGCCACATGTTCGAGTTCGGTCACGGTAACCGTAAGTTGATCGACCTCCGGCGTGTTGAACTTTTCTTCGTCGGAGGAACTGATAGAAATCCACCGTCCGCCGCCGCGAATGGACGGCCCACCCGAGAACTGACGCTCGATTTTCTTGGCGGCCGTACTATACGGAATATAGACATCCTCGTTGAAATTCTTGAGCTCGAATCCCTCCACTTTGCCACGCGCGATGTACTTGTCGGCCATGATGCCGACGACAGTGAAACTCAGGTCACCAATCTTGACCGATTTCCCCAGTGCATCCTCGAAGGCAAACAAGGCCCGCTTGGCTTTGGCTCCCAATACACAGACCTGAGCAAAGGCTTCCACATCGGAGCCGGTGACAAACCGGCCGTACTCGACTTCGATGGATGAAGACAGTACAAAGTGGGGCAAAGTGGCCACCACTCGCGCCTCTGCTTCCTGCGAACCGTGGTATATCTTTGGAAAAGCCTCGTATCTTTGTGGCACCACGTTGGCCACCAGGTCTGAATATGATGCTATGTTTTCGCCGTCGGCCAGGGACAGACCGGGCGAACGGGCCAGACCCTGATCGGAACTGAGTTCGGTGTTGGGGGCCACGGCATTGATGATGATATTGTTGATGCCCAGAATCGATATCTGTTCCAGTGCCTCGCGCTTGGCGCCCTCGCCGATCGACAGCATGGCAATCACGGCGCCGACGCCGAAGATCACGCCGAGCATAGTCAGCGCTGTCCGCATCTTGTGTTCGCGGAGCGAATCAAACGAGATTTGAGATACGCGTGAGTATTCCATAGAAACCGGCGGATCGACTCTAGCGACCTTTTCCCTTGCCACCCTTTCGGCCGCCCCGCGATCCATTGGCCATGCGGCCTTTGTTCAGCTCGGGTTCGGTCGCTTTATCGCCCGGCATCCCCTGCTCGTCCAGAGTCGGGTTAAGGAGGCAGATATCCTCTCCCCCCTCCAGACCCGACACTACCTCGATAGCCACATCGTTGCGGCGGCCTACTTCGATCTCACGTTTCTTTTTGTTTCGGAGATAGACAACCGTCTGGCCTTCATTCTCAAAGACCGCCTCCAACGGCACCGAAACCAGATCCGGCAGTCGTTCGATAATGATGTCGCATGATGACGACATGCCCGGTTTGAGGCTTTCATCGTGATCGAGGATGGCGACTTCGACATCGAAGACATTGATATTCGAGCCGCGCTCTTTCTTGCGCGCCAACGTTCCCTTTTTGGCCACAATACCGGAATATTCTTTCTCCGGCACAGCATCCAGCCTGACTTCAACTTCCTGCGCCGAGTCCACTTTGCTGGCATCAACTTCGGAGACAGCCGTCTTGACAATCATTTCAGAAAGGTCCGGCAGTTTCACCAGTCCCATGCCGGGCCAGGGGGAGTCGCCCTCCTGAACCTTATCCATGCCGCTCCCTTTCCAGATTTCGAGATAGACAACCAGGCCCGGAATCGGGGCCATGACTGTCAATTGATCGAGTTCTCTCTGGGCCTGATCACGCTTGTCCTGAGCCCGCTGAACTTCAACTTCAGATTTATCAACGTCCCCTTTTAGCTGGTCGAGCTTGGCATCGAAATTAAGTTCGGCCAGTTCTTTTTCCATCGCGGCTTCTTTGGCAATGCGAGGAGCATCGTGCTTTTTCTCATCGTAGTTGCGTCGCGACCGTTCCAGTTCCAGCGTGAGTTGTTTTTCCTGTATGGTGTATTCTTTTCGCGCTCGCTCCAGCGCAGATTTTTTGATCTTCAACTCAGAATTGAAATTGGCCACTTCGGCTGTCTGCTCTGAAGCATCGAACCTGATCACCGGTTGGCCTTCCTCCACCGTGGAACCTTCCGGAGCCAGCCAGGTGATGGTCAGTCCGCGGATGCGCGGTGCGCTCAGAGTGTAAGCTCGTTTGGCATCGACAGTGCCGTTAGCTTTTTGGGAAATGACAAACTCGCCTTTGGTCACTCGGGTGGTGGGGATGTCGGCGCTGGTCGAGAAAACAGCGTTGACACCATAGTAGCCGCCCAACACAATTACCAGAACGATGGCACCATATACATATTTCTTCATGAGGTTTCCTTCACCTATTCTACTTTCGCCTGCGTTCGGAGGGCTGTCTGCTTGCTCAAAGGCCATCCGACTACACTATGTACTGCCGAAAGTACACAAAGTTGCACCGGCAGGCAACGATATCAGTTCAGTTTCAATTACTTGGGAGTAACGCAAGGCTTTCGCGATCTGCCGGCCCGCATGCTGCCGCCTGGGGCGTCCCTGTTTCGCCTGGCCGATTTACATAGCGCTAAAGGAGGGAATGTGCCAATAGAGGTCGCGAAGCGGCATAGGAGCCATTTATGGACCGCGAAACGGCAAAAGAGCCATTTATGGCCCGCAAAGCGGCATAAGAGCAGTTTGTGGCCCGCGAAACGGTCAAAAAGCCTTTTAAGGTCAGTCTACTTTCCAGCGGCGATGCGTCCAGAGCCACTGATCCGGGTATTGACGGATACAATGTTCGAAATATTTGGTGTAGGCGGTGGTCAGAGTGTGGATGTCGGCTTCGTCATCCCCGGTGGCCTTGGGATAAATCGGATCACCGGCCATAACTACGTGACGTTCGGCCGATTCCCTTCGCATAACAAACGGCAAGAGCGGCGCGCCGGATTTGACGGCAAAAGCAGCCGGTCCTTTCGGCGTTGCGGCGGGTCGACCAAAGAAATCCACTGTCACCCCCGAGGGCGCATGCTGGTCGGCGATCATGCCGATAAACCTGTTCGCTTTCAAGGCCTTGAAGGCCGGTCTTAGCGATCGATCGATTGAGATCAGGCCAACCCCGATCTCTCGACGGAATCCGTTCAACAGCCGGTTTACTTTTTCATTGTGCTGCACTCCGGTCAAGAAGTCCATGGGGAATCCTCGCGAACCTACCCATGCGCCGAACAATTCGAAACTGCCAAAATGGGCTGTGACCACAATGCCCCCCTTGCCCTTATCGTGTACGGCTTTCATCTGGTCCAGACCGTCGCCTATGATAATGCTGTCCAACCCTGTTTCGATCGTGCGTCCCAACCTGGCAAACTCAATCAGAGTACGACCGGTGTTCTTAAACACCTGTTTCACGATCAGGTCACGGTCCGTCTCACTCAGCGTCTCCCTCATGGCCCGCCTGAGGTTTTCATGAGTGATCCGGCGACGCGAGGCCAACACCAGATGAGCGAGCGAACCCAGGGCGGCGCCGAACGACTCGGCTAACCGCACCGGAAGCGCCTGGGCCAATCGGACGCCAAGGAGCGTGAAGAAGTACTCGATTTCATGGCTCAACTGCGCCATGGTTCGTCGTCATCGGCTTGTTCCGGGTTGTCGGGATCACCGTAATCGAAATCGGTCGAGTGCAGTTTCTCCTCTTCTTCCCACTTTTTGTAGTACTGCCGCCTCTTTTTGAAGCGAACAAAACTTGCGACAATCACTATCAGAGCCAAACCCAGCCATAAGAACATGGTGTCCATAAAAAGCATCACTATATTGAAACGTTGATCTAGATACTCGTGGAACTCGATTTCAAACTCCGGCGCCGTTGCGCCGGTGGAAGCCATCAAAGCGGAGTTGAGGCTTGCCCCTCGGGCCAGGTTTCCAAGCAGCACAGCCAGTGCGTTGTCGCCGTAGTTGTCATAGATATACTTAACGGCCAGATATGACTGAGCGTAGGCAACGTGCGCTCTGCTTTCGTTGTAGCGGTTCATGTTTTCGATCTCGCTCAGAGTCAGGAAATCACCAAAAACAGCGGCTCGGTTCATGGCCAGATTGTCCGACCAACTCCATTCCATCGAAGCAAACATCGCAATCCCCTCATGAAGCCAGCGAGGCGCCGAATACAGTCCGGTCTTGTGGCTCACGGCCAGATGGGCATATTCGTGGATCAACAGTTCATCGAGAGATTTGCCGAGGTTGAACTTGTCGGGCGATTTGATGGCGATCAACTTCCGTTCGGCAAAAGCCGCCGCCGCCCCCCAGTCTGGGAATCGACCCCGAATCAGGTCATTAAACTGCCTGAGATTACCGACAATATGGATCGACGGTTTGTAGGTCAGGGTGTCTTCCAGAAGATCGACCAGGCGGAAGCGTGCGTAAGTAAGCGCCGAATCGGTTATCTCAAGAAAACGTGGATTATCGAGATAGTAAGTGAAGTACTCACGCTCGATAGGCTGCGGCCGGGCAGGTACCGTTGCCGCCGTCATGTTGGGCAGCAGCGCCAACAGTACGGTGATGAAAATGGTCGGTCGCAAGCTCATCGGGGCAATATATACTGTCTGACCGATTGGCGAAAGGGACAAGTTGAGGTCGTTCGGGGTCGAGGATAGAAACGTTCATGCCCAGACGTCTTGCTTGTGTTCCCAGTATGATCGTACATCCTGGAATCGAGCAATGCGTTCGTTAATCTTCAAAACCTCTTTCGGATAGAACTCGAACATCGTCTCGCAGAGAGACAACATCCATGCTTTTCTCGAAAACCCGTGGTTAATGTCAATACGATTCGAGTTTGCTATCTGAATCTGTCCCCAGCCTAAAGCACCAACGGTCAAGCAACCCCAATCTAGGAATTCGATGGGGCTGAAACTTACGTCGGTAACTTCGACCCGATTACCTTCGACGGAATACTTGACCAGAATGAGAGCAAAGATGTTCTTATCATCTTCATAAAACCTTGATAAGCGCTCAACGGACGTTAAGTTAGGCATATTGAACTTAGTGTCAGCGCGATGAGTTTTGACGTCCACCACGCAATAGAAGTCTTCTGTGTCCGTATAGGCTATATCCGCCATAGCCCTGCGTGCGAAGTCGGCAGAGTACTCTTTGCACCAATCACCTAGCAAGGTATCAAACATGTCAGCTATAAGCGCCTCGATCGCATCCCCCGCTGCTCTCGTGCTACCTGCAGTCTGCCTAGAAAGGAAGTCAGGTACGGAATTGAGATGTGCTTTCGTTTTCTCCGCGACAGTTGAATAGTGACCGGTATAGAAAAACGATGACTTCATGAGAACATCTCCCCCTGACCATCTTTACTTTCACTCTTCTTAGATCGATCAGAAAGCGAGTTCCTCTCCCAGAAGACTCCATCTGAATAACCCTGTATCGACTGGTTTGCTTCGGCCGCATTCAGGCGCTTGACAGCCCAACAGCAGTATTCCTGGTTTAACTCTATGCCTACAAACCGTCGTCTGAGTTTCTTCGACACAACAGCCGTAGTTCCACTCCCGAGGAATGGGTCCAGGACTAGGTCATCCGGATTCGAGCTTGCGAGGATCAGTTTAGCAATCAACTTCTCCGGCTTCTGAGTTGGGTGATCAGTATTCTCTGTCATCGACCAAAAGGGTACTGTTATATCAGTCCAGACATTGGACGGGTACGTCAGCCTGAAGTTTCCATTAGCTTCTTCTGTCCAGTCCTTGGGCTTCCCGTCCTGATTGCGGTAGGGGGCAATTACTCTTCTCTTGAGTTTGACATTATCCACGTTGAATGTATACTCTTCGGAGTTAGTGCAATGCCAAATGTCCTCAGTGTTATTCTTCCAATTGTGCACCGCTCCCCTTCCTTTCTCTCTCTCCCAGGTGATTCGATTTCGAATGACCATGTGCTCCTCAAGGACCGGGGCAACAAGCAGTGATGTGCTCCAATCAGCACAGACGTAGATAGTTGCTGTTCGCCTCAAAGTTGGTTTGATTAACTCGATTACCGAAGCAAACCACTTCTGATAATCCCCACTTTCCCTTCGTCGGAATAAGTGTCCGTTGTAGTTCTTCGACAGATTATAGGGTGGATCTAACACCAACAAATCAACGCTCTCATGGGGTAAGAACGGCATGGCTGCGACCATATCCTGATTAATAACGGTGTCTGCAACGTCTTCGACACAAACATCGTCTGCTACCTTGATTAGTGATTTGCTTAACTCCCGGAGTTCTTCATCTGTGCAGTAGAGTGTCCGGTTTCTCGGTGCCCGCTGATTCACGTTTAGTCTCTCTTCCATCAGATTCGTGCGCTTTCCAACTGCGATTTGCCATCATTCTAAGCATGGCTCTGGTTTATCTATGCCATAAGTATACATTCGCTCTATTGCCCTGTCTACTGAAAAAGTAAAAATGGAAATGTGATCAGCCATTGTATCAAACCGATTGACCCAACAGATGATTCTGTGTATGATAGTCACGTAGCTGAACCGACGGCAACGATAGCACGAATTTGGAGTGATGATGAGTATTTATGATTTTGCCATGCAGATGGAACTCGACGGCAAGGCCTATTACGAAGATCTGGCCGCAAAGACCGACCTTCCACAACTGAAAAAGGTCCTTTTGGAAATGGCTTCAGATGAACAGAAACATTACAACCTGTTCAAGGCGATGAAAGATGGTGAGCCGGCAGGTTATGACGCCGAACAGGCCACCACGATTTTTGACTCGGTGAAAAACGTGTTCGAGCAGTTGAAAGAATCCGGTGATGAGTTTTCAGGAGTCGGCGTTGTCCGCGACGGTTGGGCCAAGGCTCGTGAGGTTGAGAAAAAGGCGGAAGACTTCTATCGTCAGAAGGCGGATGAAGTGGATGACCCCAATCAGAAACAGATTCTCTTGAAGATAGCCGACGAAGAACACAAGCACTGGACCGTGATCGATCATGTCATCAGTTTTCTGGATCAACCGGGCAGTTGGTTGGAAAACGCCGAATGGGGTGACCTGGGCTAGTAAAGAATACTCTTCGTTGGTCATGAGCCCTGCGCTCCTGACAACTGATCTCGATGATTCCCTTCAGCCTTCATAGTAGGTCGGGACCTCTTGTGGTCCCGACAAGTTCCCTTCAAGCCTCGTAAGTTCTTGTAGGTTGGAACCCCTGACCCAAAGGGTTCGCGAAGCGAGGTTCCGACATCCGTTGTCCCCGTAGCCGACGAAGTAGTTCGGTTGGTTGGCACCCCCAAGTTCGGTTTGGGCGTGGTGATAAACCGCTTGACAATCGGGACACTATTGTGAAACCTGAACCATAGATGTAAACAAAAGCGTTTGGAGGTTCACGCACGATTTGGCTGCAAAACTACATCTCGGCATCTGGCTGCAAAAACGATGGCAGGCAACCAAGTCGTTTCTGGTTCACTACTTTGGCGGGTTGTATCATCGCGTCGATGAACACCATATCTTTCTAATGGCCTCGGGGCTGGCTTTCTCCCTGATAGTTTGCGTCATCCCCCTCGTGCTAATCGTGTTTGCGGTGCTGGGAATGATCCTTCAGGAGCCGACCATTCGCGAACGAATCGAGTTGTTTATCAACACGGCCATTCCCTACTCGGAGTACGCCGAGGTAATCAAGCAACTGGTATTCGCCCGGGTCGAGGAGTTCATCGGTCACAAGCGTATCGCCGGTGTCATAGGTGGCTTTGGTTTGGTGCTGGCCGCAACCAGTTTGTTTAGCAGCATGCGAACGACGCTCAACAAAGTCTACAATGTCACCGCCACGGGATCGATCCTTATAGGCAAACTGCGCGACCTGGGTTTGATCCTGATGGTTCTAATCTACTTTCTGTTGTCTATCGCCATCCTGCCCGCTATCCGAATGCTCGAACAGTTCACTTATAATAGTGAAACAGTCGCTGGGTTTGTCGACAGTTTACCGGAAGGCATGCTTTTTCAACTGATTACGTTCGTGCTGGTTTTTATCAGCTTCTTGATTGTGTACACGGCTATTCCGCACCAGAGGCCACACATCAAGATGATTCTGGTCTCTGCCTTCTGGGCTGCGGTTCTCTGGCAGGTGGCTCAGCATTTGTTTGGGTACTATGTGTCAAACTTCGTAACACTGAAACGAATCTACGGCACCTACGCGCTGTTCTTAGCGGTTGGTTTCTGGATCTACTACAGTGCCATTGTTTTCATTGTCGGCGCCGAGATCGGTCGACTCTACAAAGAGCGCAACACCGGCCTTGCCTAACTCTGCTTTCAACATATCCTCGAGCGAACCCTGTCCGGAGTAATGAATGAATAAGGCGCGCATACTGTGCTGTTCGTAGGTTTTTTGTTTTTGTTTTACTCGGTCGCGGTAGTGTGGCATGTGACCATAGCCGCAAATCTCGACAAACAGATCATGCTCAGGCAGAAAGAAATCGGGACGAAACTGTCGACCGGCCAATAGTATCAGCGGCTCGTACTGAAACTGGATATGATGCTTGGTGAAGAAGTCGGCACAGCGACGTTCGTACTTCGAGCGCACCGTCACCCCGGACTCAGTCGGCAGGATGGCTTCAAACCGACGCTGACGCGGCAACCGGACACCGCGCGCGGGCGCCGGTTTACCGGTTTTCATAATGCGCTTCCGAGATCTCATACAATGGCAATATACACACGACCGGGTGGCATGGTCAAACCCGGTTTGGCCAAGGGCTGCTGAAAAGAGCTCGGCCAACGAATTGGAGACAGCCGCCCGGCGGACCTCTAGCGTTGTGCGCGCCGAGTCTTCAGACTCGGCTTCAATGGCCCACGCGATCTGTAGATCATGATTGCACAGCACCTGCCATTGGCGGCGGGTCCGGAGACGGACCCACCCTACGAGGACTGTCGGCGCACGAGGACGTACACCGACCACGTTAGGTGAGATGAACGTTGCGCTGGGTCCTTGGCTGCCGAAAGCAGGGTGAGAGCCGGCGCTTCAGCAACAGCCACCGCAGGGTCACATCTCCACCTTCGGTGAAGCCAGGACCCTGCTGAACATCCAACGTGCACCCACGATACTACTTACCCAACCCCACCAACCCTTTGAGGTTGTTCACTTCGGCAATGGTCAGTTCGCGCCAATGACCGGATTCGATACCTCGACAGGTGATGCCGCCGAACTCCAGACGGGTGAGAGTAACCACCGGGTGTCCGACCAATTTGCACAATTGCTTCACCTCTCGCTTGCGCCCTTCGGTGAGCACCAACCTGATGGTCGACGATTTCTCATCGTGACGAAGTATCCTCACTCGGGCATGACCGCGCGCGCCGTCTTCGAGTTTGATACCGGCGGCAATTCTGGCCGAGTCTCTTTCCATGAACTTGCCTTTTACTTTGGCCTCATAGAGACGCGGTACCTGGAACTTGGGATGAGTCAATCGATAGGCCAACTCGCCGTCGTTGGTCATCAGAAGAACACCCTCGGTGTCATAATCGAGCCGCCCGATTGGATACACTCGGGCATTTAGCCGCTTGAGCAATTGGCGCACCGTTCGCCGCTTGAACGGGTCGTGCAGCGTGGTCATCACGCGCGATGGTTTGTTCAGCACCACGTAAACATGCGTGTCGGCCGGCTTAACCTCGGTGCCGTCCACCAGCACTTTGTCTTTTGTACTGTCGATCAACTCGCCGACCTTGGCAGTATGATCGTTGATTGTCACCCTCTGTTGTTCGATGAGTTTCTCGGCCCCGCGTCGCGAAGTTACACCGCAGATTGATAGATACTTGTTAATCCGTACCGGGTTGTTCTCGGTCAAGCTGCTCTTGCCTCCGCTGATACTTATTTCCTCCCCGGATGCCTAAAACGATAATCTCGCTGGGTGGCCGTCTCAAACCTTGTTTGGGGCGGATACCAGCATCTTAAATTCACCCTTCGACTCCGCTCAGGGTGACACAGTCAAGCTGTGTTCTTCGGGATAGGCGCGCAACACAACCCACCTTGGGTGCTTAGCGCCAGTAAAGTGCTTTATCACCGCGAAGCGGAAAGAACAGGCTTGCCTGTTTGAGGGTGCAACCCGTCGCCACTGGCAATACAGCCCCGAATCACACTCACCCACCTGCCGCCTCGTCAGCCGGTGGTGTCCATATCCACAATGACCGGAGAGGACGTCTCATCCTCCACAGCATCCTCGATCTCAGCATTATCAACAGAGACTGGCGCCTCGGTGCGGTCTGAACATTCCAACTCCTCCGCCTGTGATGGTTCCGGAGGGGTCACCAGGTTGTCCAATTCGTCCGGTTCGTCGGCATCGGATTCGACACTTGGGACCACAACATCTTCGGCGACTACATCAGAATCCGGTTCGAGGCCTTCTGCCGGGGAGACAACAACTGTCTCATCAACTACCGGCTCAGGCTCTTGACTAACCGGCTCACCGTCCGATTCGGCAGTGTGCTCCGTCGTCGGTTCATCCATGTCGTCGGAGACGGGCTCGTAGGTGCCATCGGCCACGTTTAGTTTCGGGACGGCCGCTTCTTCATCCGAAGGCTGAGCCAGTTCAAGTTGGGTCTGGCTCTTTGGTTCATGCTCAGCAATCAGTTCTTCGATTTCGGACATCTTTGGCAAATCGCCAAGAGTAGCCAACCCAAAAAACTTCAGAAACTCGTCGGTGGTTCCATACTGAAGCGGTTTCCCCACTGTCTTGGCCCGGCCCCGAATAGTGATCAGCTTTTTCTGAAGCAGATTGTGCACGACACCGTCGGTGGCCACGCCGCGGACATGTTCGATCTCAGCCTTGGTTACCGGCTGCCGGTAGGCCACGATGGCCAGTGTCTCAAGTGAGGCGCGAGTGAGACGCATCTTGCGACGACGTGCGAATAACTCCTGTACATATCCGGCAAACTCCGGCACGACATAAAACTGGAACCCACCGGCCACTTCGCGCACGCGGAATGAGCAGCCGGCCTGCATATACCGGTTGTTCAACTCGGCCACTGCTTTGCCTGCTGAACTGGGGGTCAGCCCGCGAACCATTTCGGCCAGTTTGCGCGCCGGCAAGGGCTCGGGTGATGCCAGGATCAGTGCCTCTACGACAGAAAGCTTGGAGGAGTTTTCCATACTTAGTTGGTTACCTCAATTTGTTGCTTGTGAGCGATCAGATCGACCGACGTCTTCTTGGCTGCGAATCGATCACCGCGATAGACGCGCAGTTGAGCAAACGGCTTCGACTGCGCCAGGACCACCCGACGAGCGCGGGTCAATTCCAACAAGGCTATGAATGTCACTACTGCTACTATTTTGCGGGGGATATCCGAGAACAACTGGGTGAATGTCGCAAACTCCTGATCGGTCAGAGCCTGCATGATAAACTCCATCCGCTGCTCCACGGTGAAGTCCTCGGCGTCCACCTCGTGAAAGGTTTCCTCGTGTTTGGCTTCAATTACGTCCTTGAATGCCGAGATCAGGTCAAAGAGTGTGATATCGGAGTACTCATCGATACGCGGATCGATTTTTTCAACCGGTGAGTCCGGCACGAAATTGCGTTCCTCGAGGATGGCTTTTTCCTTAAGAATCTCACCCGCTTCTTTATATTTCTTGTATTCCATCAGAGCCTGAATCAACTCTTCGCGCGGATCGGCTTCATCGGGGTCGTTTTCATCACGTGGCAAGAGCCAACGTGCCTTGATCCGTATGAGCGTGGCCGCCATCAACACAAACTCACCGGCCACTTCCAGATTCAAGGTCTGCATGAGGTCGATATACTTCAGATACTGTCGGGTGATACGCGCAATCGGGATGTCATAAATGTCGACTTCCTCCTTGCGAATGAGATGCAGCAACAGATCCAAAGGACCGTGAAAAACGGCCAGGTCGACCCGGTAATCTTCGGACGCAACAGCTTCTGAAGTAGCGGTCATTATTTTTTGCCTCGATAATTGAGTTTCATGGCACCTCGCACCTTACCCATGACATTCTCGGCTCGCTTTCGTGCCCGATCCCGTCCGACAGCCAGAATGTCCCAGACATCGTCCGGATGTTTCAGAAGCTCAGCACGGCGATCACGGATCGGTTGCAGGTTCGCGTTGAGCCGTCCATTCAGAAGCATCTTACAGTCGACACAGCCCAACTCACCCGACTTACAGCCGGGTGCGATTTCGTTTTCGGGCTCCTCTGAGTAAACCTTGTGAAGCAGAAAGATTGGGCACCTTTCCGGATGACCGGGGTCGCCCTTGCGCAGTTTCTCCGGGTCGGTGTAATATGATTTGAGAATCTTCTCGGTCTGTTTCTCGGTGGCGTCTATGGGAATGTGGTTGTCGTAGGATTTTGACATTTTTCGATTGTCGGAGCCCGGTATCGTTGGGATTTTCGTCAGCAACGCCTCCGGCAGATTGAACACTTTCCGGTAAGTGTTGTTGAACCGCCCGGCAATGTCGGCAGCCAGCCAGATATGTTTCTCCTGGTCCTTGCCCACCGGTACTTTGTCGGCATTGTACAGACAGATATCGGCCGCCTGCAAAACCGGATAGCCCAGAAAACCATACGAGCTGAGGGTGTCCTTTTTCTCGATGTAAGTCGGCAGCCGATCCAGGGTAGGCACGGTGATCAGCATGCTGAACAACAGATGCAACTCCGAATGCTCAGGCACTTCCGACTGGACAAAGATAGCGCACTTCTCCGGATCAAGGCCGCCCGATATGAAATCAAGGGCTACCTGAAAGACCCTTTCCTTCAGCACCTTCGGGTTTTTCCAGTCGGCAGTGAGGGCGTGCAAGTCGACAATACAGCAAAACATCCAGTACTCGTCCTGCAGGGCTACCCAGTTTTTCAAAGCTCCTTCGAGGTTGCCTATATGAAGCGCCCCGGTCGGCTGCATCCCGGACAGAATCGTCTGCTTACCGGCTTTAGGGGCCGGTGTTGAGGAGGCTTGGTTCTCGCTTTTGTCGGTCACAGCACGCCTTTCCAGTTATACCGGGCAGATTTTACGTATATCTGGTCGTCAAATCAATTAAAACTTTGCAGCTGACAAAGGGCCGACCCTCAGAACCGTACAATCAGGCGTCGGCCAGGTTAAAGCCCGGGTCAGGTGTCTAATTCAGGGTTGACTTAGATCATAAATGGAGTATATTGATTTCGATATTGTCTGTTCCAACGATTTATCTGCCCGGATTCGCGCCAGTTGCTACCAAAGCAACCGCGGGTTGACCGGTGGCATTTGCAGGTCCAACGTATTGTGTGCTCTGTTTCGAGCAGGAGAACTAGGATGAGATCAAAGGTACTGAGACTAAGCCTCGCGATCGTATTGTTTCTTGCGTTTTCAACGACTGTGTTGGCGGCTAAAGATGAAAGAGACGCCCGGCCAGTCAAAAAGACTGATACCACCAAACAACCGACCAAACCAGCCACCAAACAGGCTCCGAAGGAACAGGATTCACCCAAAACTGTACCGACCATCCAGGAAACGACGCAACCGGTGACGATCACGCCTGGTACCGCCGACCCCCGCGCTGGTGAAGAGATCAACTGGCAGGTGCTGGCTGCAGGCGGCAACCTCAGCACCATGGGCACGATGATGCTTGGCTCCACAGTGGGCCAAACGGTGGCCGGACAGTCGACGATGGGTAGCTTGACTCTGAACTCCGGTTTTCAGCAAAACTTCGAAAGCGGTGGCTCGGGTACCTGCTGTATTCCGCCGATGCGGGGTGATGTCAACTACGACGCGAATGAACTGATCGATATCTCAGACCTGCTCTACCTGATCGATTTCATGTTCACCGGCGGGCTGGCTCCGGTCTGTCACGAAGAGGCGGATATCAACGGCGACGGCGCGGAACTTCTGGACATCAGTGATCTGGTCCACCTGATCGATTACATGTTTACCGGCGGCGCACCGCCGGCAGACTGCCCGTAGTAGCAACGCCAAGAGCTTGGAGATTCACACGGCCTGTCAATTGATAGGCCGTTTTTTTGTAGAATCACATGAGCCCAATCTCCAGACATCGAACTGAGGTCGCACCTAATACTTGGTTTCTTCTAGTTTTTCTCCGAACCATCGACGCCCCCAACAGACTAACAGCTTGACAAATTGGAGAAAATCGGTACATTATAGCTACTATTGCCGATCCCGGCCGCGTATTCGATGTGAGTCAGAAATCAACTATCATCGGCAGACCTATTTGCTGCCCAAATGTTTTGAGGTCATAAGATGCAAAGTGCTAACTGTTTCTTCACTCGTAATGGTTTGTCAATGCTCCTGCTCGTAAGTGTGGCCGTTGGCATCCTTGGCCTGGCTACTCCGGCCAACGCTCAGTTGTTTGGAGACGGCTCCAACGGGAGCTTCAACCCCGGCGCCGGGACCTACCATGTACCGTCTGACCGGAATTACGTCAACCTGACTATCAACGCCGGAGCGGTTTTTGAAACCCACGGCTACAACATCCGTGTTTCCGGGACTTTGATAAACAACGGGACTATTACCGACTCCTACTCGGGCGGCACAGGCGGCTCTGGTGGTCCTGGTGGCGCCGGTGGCACAGGTCACGGTCCGCACATTCCCCCTCAAACAGGCTCGCCCGGAGTCTCAGGTTCTTCCGGCACAGTCAGCGGGGCTGGTTTCGGAGGGGCCGGTGGTGGCGGTGGCGGCGGCGGCGGCGGCGCCTGGGATGGTCTTTATAATGAGTATGCCCGAGGCGGGCATGGCGGTACAGGGGGCAAGGGCGGCAGGGGCGGCGGAGTCGTGAGGATTTACGCCAAGACCCTCGACAATAACAACCTCATTAGCGCTAAAGGACTTAATGGTCTGCAGGGCTTGAACGGACAGGGTGGATTCTATCGATCCTGGTCTGTCTTATTCGTAAACTATGATTTGGCCGGCGGCGGCGGCGGCGGCGGTCGAGGCGGCAGGGGCGGCAACGGCGGCCGAATTGAACTCTATTACGGGACGCTTCTGACCAGTGGATCGGTCACTGCCGCCGGCGGCAACGGCGGATCCGGAGGTATCGGTGGCGGCGGAGTGAATACCAACTACAGTTCCCTTGGCAGTTCTTCTGAAGAAAGCGGAGCCAGCGGCTCAGGCGGTGCCGGTACCGGTGGCCGAGGGGAGATTAGTAGCGTCGGTAGTAATTCTGGCAGTGGTTCATCGACGAATTCATCGGGGCCCAATGGCACAGTAAGCTGGATCCCCACAACGGTCTGTTATGTCGACGCTGACGCTGATGGCTACGGCGATGCCAGCGATCCAGGCACGGATGTAATCGGCGGCTGTGGCGCCGGATTCTCAACAAACAACAACGACTGTGACGACTCAGACCCCAACACCCATCCCGGCGCCACAGAGATCTGCGACGGACAGGATAACGACTGTGACGGTAACGTACCGGCGAACGAGCAGGATCTCGACGGTGACGGTTGGTCATCTTGCGCGGGTGACTGCAACGACGGAAATGTCAATGTATTTCCGGGAGCAACTGAGATTCTCTGCAACGGCGTCGACGAAAACTGTAATGGATTAGCCGATGACGACATCAACGCCGATGGCGACCCGGTATCGTTCTGTAACGGGGACTGTGATGACAGTAATCCAAATCGCTATCCCGGCAATACAGAGATTCAGTGTAACGGCATAGATGAAAACTGCAATGGAAATGGCGACGATGATGCCGATGCCGACGGCGACGGTTGGTCGGTCTGCGCCGGTGACTGTAATGATCTTAACGCAGGAATACATCCTGGACACGCGGAAGTGCTGTGCAACGGTATCGACGACGACTGCAATCCGGGCACGCTCGATAATCCCGATGCCGACGGCGACGGAATCTCTATTTGCGCAGGCGACTGCGACGACAACGACCCCAACGTCTTCCCCGGCAATACAGAAATCCAGTGTAACGGGATAGACGACAACTGCAACGGAATGGGCGATGACGATCCCGACCTCGACGGTGACGGTTGGTCCGTTTGCTCCGGTGACTGTGACGACACCGATCCCGCCGTCAACCCCGGCCAATCCGAAGTATTGTGCGACGGCATCGACAATGACTGTGTAGCCGGCACTCTCGACGATCAGGATGCCGACGGCGACGGTGTATCTGTCTGCGCCGGTGATTGTGACGACAACGACCCTGCCAGATTCCCCGGAAATGTGGAGATTCTTTGTAACGGCATAGATGATGACTGTGATGCGGTCACACTCGACGACATTGACGCCGACTCTGACGGTGTCTCACTGTGTGCCGGTGATTGTGACGACAACGATCCGACTGTTTTCCCCGGCAATGTTGAACTACCGTGTAACGGAATAGATGACGACTGCGACCCCGGTACGTTCGATGACGCTGACAACGATCTGGATGGAGTCTCGTTCTGCGCCGGCGACTGTGATGACAACGACCCGAATATATTCCCCGGCAATGTTGAAACAACGTGTGACGGCGTGGACAACGACTGTGATCCAGGTACGCTCGATGATCCCGATCTCGACGGCGATGGAGTCACACTGTGTGCCGGTGACTGTGATGACACCGACGCGAGTATATTCCCCGGTAATGTTGAGACTACCTGTAACGGTATCGACGACGACTGCGATCCGGGAACGCTCGATGATCCCGATGTTGATGGCGATGGAGTCACACTGTGTGCCGGTGACAACTGCCCTAACGATCCGAATCCGGGCCAGGGGGACTTGGACTTCGACGGTATCGGCGATGTATGTGACCCGATATGTTGTTTCAGTCGTGGTGACATTGATCACAGCGGTCCACCTCTGGACATTGCCGACCTCGTCTACCTGGTAGACTATATGTTCAACGGTGGTCCCGCACCGCCGTGCATCGATGAAGCAGACTTTGGTCCGCCGGCCGGAATCGACATTGCTGATCTGGTGTATCTTGTGGACTTCATGTTTAACGGCGGCCCGGCACCACCGGGCTGTTGAGTGACCGGACTCAACTCCGTCATTCCGGGCTTTGACCCGGAATCCACCTTCGGCTTGCTGAGATTCTTGTACGGCGGGTCAGTCCTCGCCTGCCCGCCGTGGCGTGAACCCGCCAGATTGTCAGGACCACAAGGGTCCTGACCTACTGCTTATGTCACCCCGTGCGGCGTCGAGTGGTGATGAGAGACCCACCCGCCGCAAAGCCTCTGGGTGGGGTACCGAAGCAGATTCTCACCTCATGGTGAGCGGAGTCGAACCATGAACTTCTACCCCAAACAAAGTTTGAGGCGGCCACCCGAATCGAAGACAGGATTCTGGCCTTCGCCAGAATGACGCAGAAAGAGAAGATGGATTCCCGCCTTCGCGGGAATGACACCCATAAATGGGGCTCTTCGCGCTTCGCGCGTCGTCGGAACCTCGCTTCGCGGCCATAAATGGCTGTCATCCCCTTCGGGTCAGGGGTTCCGACCTACTTGATGCGCCTTGGGTAGGTGCGCACCCTTCGACTGCGCTCAGGGTGACAAGTATTGCATCAGTCCATGAACAAATACGGGCGCCAGTGGTCGGCGACCGAGATGTTGCGCTGGATGAAAGTAATAAGAGTAGGACGGCGTGGACGTTTCAGAAGTTTCATGCCGGCTTCTTCAGGAGAACGGTCACCCTTCGAATTATTGCACTTCGAACATGCACAGACCAGGTTCTCCCAGGTATCTCCCCCACCCTCCGTCTTGGGAATGACATGATCGACCGTCATGGGGCCTTTGGCATGGCCGCAATATTGACAGCGATGGCCGTCGCGCACGATGACATTCTTGCGCGTGAGCATGATCCGCTTGAAGGGGACTTTCCGATACCGCCACAAGCGCACAACCGAAGGACAATCGAACGCGTCGTCGACAGTGTGGATTTTTAGGCTGTCGGCGGTCTCGATCATCTCGGCCTTACCCTGGAACATGAGCACGATGGCCCGTCTGGCAGAACAGACCGTCAGCGGCTCATAGTTCTGGTTGAGCATCAAAACAGATCGATTGATAACGGAACCGTTTGCTCTCATATCTCAACTCACTCATGACTCCTCGGTCGCAACTATAAGACGGTATCGCCTTACCGTTCGTCCACCCGTGGCCCTGCTTGTTGTAAGTATCGACTCCCACGGCGGGAGCTACAGTCCGACGGGGTCATATCTGCGTAAGTTAAGAAAAGTGGCGCCTATATCAAAATGTTTTTTGGAACCACACCAGCAAATAAACCAATTGACAAAAGGGACCCATGCGCCTATCTTCAGGGAGCACGGGATAAAATATACGATAGTTCCGACCAGAAAGATGCTGCCCATAGCACCAACGCTAACGCTTTAGACAACGGTACTACAAAACGCTTTTGTACGGAGGAAAAATGTCAAAGCGTACCAACCTCACTTGGGCCCAATCCCCGATGGATCTGTCGCGTTCATGTATCTTAATAGTCCTGTGCATCCTGATGGTGTCATTCGTCGTCGGCGGCGCCCGGGCCAAGACAGTTGTCCGCATCAACAATCTCCCCTATGTCCAACCGGGCGACACTGTATCTATCGCGGTCAGCCTGGATAGCGTAACGGCAGGTCTGGACATGGCCGGATTCGACTTTATGATCAGTTGGGACAGGAGGGCTCTTCGGTTTATTGCCGCTCAACCCGGCCAGTTGCTTATTGACTGCGGCTGGGAGTATTTCAACTCCAGAGCGGACTCTTTGGACTGGGACGGATATCCGGCCACCATTCCGGTGGTCCGGGTCGTGAGTCTGGCCGATATGGCCAACGGGGACAATCACCCCACGTGCAACGCAACATCTCCGGGGGAGTTGGCAATACTAACCTTCGAAGCGAGCAACCACCCCAACAATCTTAGCCGCACATTCGGGCTTCATTTTGTGTGGGCCGATTGCGGCGACAACAGTATGGCCACAGTCGAAGGCAGCTTCTATATATCCGACGCAGTTTTCGAGAACGGCTCGGACTGGGCTATGGATACCTGGTTGCCCACCTTACGCGGCGCACCCGACGAATGCTCGGGCCCTGGTGCGGTTCGCGAGATCGACTTTTACAACGGTCTGATCACGATGGCCCCCTCGGATTATGTGGGCGGGTCCGCCGTGTCGATCATTGGTGAGCCCTACACCTGGTTGGGATGGCCGGCCTCCGCGCAAATCGTCATCCAGAACCACAGGGCGCCGTGGTCCTCCTCCGGATTCGATCTGCTCGTTCGATATGATGCCGATGGCTTGAGGCTCCACTCTGTTCAGCAGGGCAGCGATCTCTTAGCCTGGGCTTGGGAGTACTTCCAATACGCATCCGATTCAACAGAGGGGCTGGTCCGCTTGGTTGCCATTGGGGATATCAACAACGGAGACGTCCATCCGTCGAATCTGATTGACCAAGAGTGTGAACTGGCAACGCTCAACTTCATGGTAAGAAATGATCTGGCCAATATCGGACGGAAACTATCGCTAAGTTTTCAATGGATTGACTGCGGCGACAACACTTTTGCCAGTGCCCCCAGTGGTGACTCGCTCTATATCTCCGGCGATGTCTATGATGAATACGGCTTTCTGATAACTACTGATGACCCCTTCCCAACAACTCAGGGCGCGCCGAGCGAGTGCCTGACCGCCACGACCGTGCGTCGGTCGGTCGATTACTACCAGGGCTTCATCCAAGTCGCTAATTCGAATCCGTCGGATGATACTGATCGTGGTGATGTCAATCTCAACGCCGTGCCTTATGAGGTTGCTGATTGGGTTCTGTTCACGAATTACTTCTTCTACGGCCTGAGTGTTTTCAACGTCAATATTGAAGCCCAGATCGCCAGTACTGATGTCAATAACGACGGGCTCATACTGACGTTGGCCGATCTGATGTATTTTTATCGCATTGTAGTAGGTGATACTGAGCCGATCTGGAAAACCGGCGCCGTTGACGACACTGTTATAATCATCCAGGACACGATCGCCCACACGCTGTCTGTCACCTACCCTGACAGCCTGGCCATGCTGTACCTCACTTTCGACGGCACTATGGATTCACTACACTTCGAATCCGAGACGCATAGCGCCGGATACAATCACGATGGATATGCCACACGAGTGCTTGTCAGACCATCGCTAAACTACGGTGGCGGCGTTCCGGTACTACCGAGCGGCTTCCTAATGGACTACATTGGTGATGCCATGGCAGTCAGCGCGCATGCCGAGTATGACGGCGTTAATCCGATCCCTGCCATTGTTGTGATCGGCGACGGCGCACCCTGCTGCGTAATCCGTGGTAACATCAACCACGATCCGACCGGAGTGCTGGACATAGCAGATCTGGTCTACCTGGTGACATACATGTTCGACCTGGGACCGGCGCCGCCATGCCCCGGTGAGGCCGACGTGAATTCCGACGGCACTGGTGACATCGACATCGCAGACTTGATCTACCTGGTGGACTATATGTTCAACGGCGGCCCGCCGCCGGTGCCGTGTCCGTAGAAGTGAAATACAATGGCAGGATCCTGGCGATCCTGCCTTTTACTCCCAGCCAACCCCGGGGATTGTAAAAGCCATGCTATCATGGGCATACAAGCCTGTGTTGCGTCGATTCCGATAATTCGCCTCGCGCTTTCACCTTCGAGACAACCAAAGACCATTCAAGCGAGCTTGACAAAACAGCCGGATGCGTTCTCGCACAATACTTGGCGCGAACCTTTCTGTAGTAAAAGAGACTAATAGGTAGACAGTAGGTGTGGCGAAGACACTAACAAAAGTAACAGAAGAGGTTTGGCATGAAACGCATCACTCAAATGCAGGCGATGGTGGTAGTCATGGTGACGGTCCTGGCTTTGGTGGCTATGGCCGACGTGCCGCAGATGATGAACTACCAAGGGAGACTGACCGATCAGTCCGGTGAGCCCCGTGACACTGTCGTGTCGGTTTCATTTGCGGTTTACCGCGATGCCACTGGCGGTGAGGCAGTATGGAGTGAAACTCACCCCGATGTAATCGTAGTAGCCGGTCGGTTAAATGTTCGTTTGGGCTCTGTTGATCCGATCAGCGATGCCGTATTTGACGGAAGCGAGCGCTGGCTAGGGATCACGATCGGTGACGACGCGGAGACTTCACCTCGGACTCGTCTTACCTCGGCCGGCTACTCGCACCGAGTGAGTACGGTCGACGGAGCAACGGCGGGGAATCTTGTCGGAGATCTAAACGTCTCAGGCGCTATAACCAGTGGACAGCCGCCGGACCCGGGGATGGAAGCGGCATCCAATCAGATCTTTATCAACGGATCGGACGGTGTCATAATCTCCAGAGAGGGGCAGGTTTACCTGGGGAGAGGTCAGCCGTCCGACAGCCCCGATTACCCCGACTTTTCCGATATCCAGGTCGGTGTCGGCACTCGAACGCCACAGCATACTCTGGACGTAGCCGGCGACATTCATGCCAGTGGAACCCTGGCGATCGGCAACTCGATTTACCACGACGGCGTACTGAACCAGGTGCGAACCTCAGGCCCCACCTTGTCGCTGGGACGTGAGCCGAGTTACGGCACCTTTGATGATATCAAGGTCGGCATTGGAACCGCGACGCCTGGTTCCAAACTTGATGTAGCCGGAACTGCTCGCATGACCGGCTTCCAACTGACCACTGGCGGGACCAATGGATTTGTGCTTACTTCAGACGGCAGCGGCGTCGGCACTTGGCAGCCCACACCCGACTTTACGCCCCCGCCCAGTGACGGCGACTGGGAGCTCGGTCATCCTAATCCCGATGTGCTGTTCACAATGGGAGATTGGGGCGTTGCGCGGCAGGGTGCGACATTGCACGGAGTGGCTGCAAACACGCACATCAACTTGGGTGGCTCCAGCGTCACCGGCACAGCCGGCAACGATCATCCCTTTGCCACGGTTAGCGGCGGTTTCGAGCACATAGCCGGCGGCCCATACAGTAGCATTGGGGGCGGATATCGGAATAGAGCTTGGGAGGAATACGCAGTCGTGGCCGGAGGATATCGCAACCGGGCCAAGGGCAGATTCTCGTCCGTTCTCGGAGGCGACGACAACATTGCTGAACACGAGATGACGGTGATCGGCGGCGGTGCTCACAATCGCGCCGTGGGCTCGTACTCGGTCGTAACCGGTGGCTATCACTGTCACGCGTATGATGACATGGACGTAGTGGGTGGCGGCCGGTACAATATCGCCGGGATGGACGACGGCGTCAATCAGGAGGCCCACTATGCCACCGTAGCCGGGGGCGGCCAGAACAATGCATGGAAGAAAGGTACGTTTATCGGCGGTGGTTACAATAATCATGCCGACGGCCAGTTCGCCAGTATCGTCGGCGGCACCTACAACCGGGTATACGCCGTCTTAGGCTCTATCGGCGGCGGCGGCAGCACTGTGTCAGGTGACGCGAGCACAGCCAACCTTGTTTATGACCGTTGGGGTACTATCGGCGGCGGCGGCGACAACCTGGCCGGCAACGATGACGGCGATATGCTCAGCGCCGAATTCGCCACCGTGGGCGGCGGTCAGGGCAACGAAGCCACAGGAAGTCATACTACAGTTGGTGGTGGTTATCTCAATACGGCGACGGATTCCTGGTCTACCATCGGCGGCGGATACCAGAACTCCGTGGATGGACGGCAGGCAACAATCTCGGGAGGTAGAGGAAATGTAATACGGGCAGAAGGCACGTCCTACAGTTTTTCATCAGTCATTGGGGGAGGTTGGTTCAATGATCTCCATGGCAAGTATTCAACGATCGGAGGCGGTAGACAACATGTGATAAAGGGCTTTTACAGTACCATTGCGGGTGGTGGTGCCTGCTCTACTTTAGCGAGTGGTGCGACCATCTCGGGCGGTGGCTGGGATTTCACCCTGGTCGCTGGGGACGGGAACCCTTTACCTGAGGCGTATGAGACCGGTCATGTTGTCTATGATCATTATGGTACCATCGGCGGCGGCATGACCAACAGGGTTGGTACCGTTGGATCAGATGTCGAAGATGCACAGTGGGCTACCATTAGCGGCGGTGCGAACAATACTGCCAGCGCGGCTCATGCCACAATCGGCGGCGGCCATGACAACTATGCCTCCGGCGAGTTCAGCACCATCGGCGGGGGCAAATCCTGCGCTGCAAAGGACTATTACGCCGTTGTCGGCGGCGGAAACGGGAACATCGCCTCGGCTGGACATGCCACCGTTGGCGGAGGCTTTGACAACAAGGCAACGGCCAACTTATCCACGGTGGGTGGCGGACGAAGCAATCTGGCCAGCGGCCCCCAATCGACGGTTGGCGGCGGGTATGGCGACACGGCCACAGGAGACTTCTCCACCATCGCAGGTGGTTACTGGAACAAGGCGTACGGCAGCATAAGCACGGTAGGCGGCGGCGCCTGGGATACTGCGTCCGGGGATTTTTCAACGGTGCCCGGAGGATGGGGCAACATAGCTGAGGGCGACTATTCGCTGGCGGCCGGTCGGAGAGCGCGCGCCGAACACCTGGGGACATTCGTCTGGGGTGATGCTACCGATGCGGTGTTCAATTCTACCGATGTCAATCAGTTTCTCATCCGCGCCGATGGTGGCGTCGGTATTAACGTGGACGATCCATCAGAGGATCTCGATGTGTTAGGAACCGCTAAGTTGAGAAACATGCCGGCTGACCCTGGGGGCACGTACTCTGTCATGGTCGACGCTACCGGAGTATTGTACAAGGGTGCATCAAGCAAAAGGTATAAGGAAGACATCAAACCGCTAAAGACTGACTCGCGCCAGACTCTCCTGTTGGAGCCGGTCAGATTCCGGTGGAAAGATTCTGGTAACGAAGACGTTGGGTTGATCGCTGAGGATGTGGCTAACGTGATTCCGGAACTGGCTGTATACGATAGCAACGGCAGACCTGACGGTGTTCGGTACGACAAAGTAGCCCTCTATCTTCTGGGTACGGTGAAGGATCAAAGCCGCTTAATTGAGGAACAGAAGACTGAACTGAGCCTGTTGCGACAGCAAAACAGTTCCGAGATTCAAACCTTGAAAGAGGAAATGGCCCAGCTGCAGGAGCTCTTTGAAACTGTCCTGGCTCAACAGAACGATACCAAGGTCAACGGTACAAGTCTCGCGGCCAAGAATTGACATCGACGGAGTGGATATGTTATGAAACGCTCACAATATACAATGGTTACGGCGATGCTGATGACGACGCTGCTGGTCGGTTCCGCGTTCGGCGATGGCCGCAAGATCGACGCACCGGCGAAAACCAGCCAAACAGTCGATCAGCAGCTAAGTCTCCAACTGCGGAGTGCCGTGACCACGACCAGTTCCGGTCAGCAGATCACCTGGCAAATGGTCTCTAATGGCGGGACCGACGGTTCCTCGCCCAATCACGTACTGGTCGGCACGGTCAGCCAGACTGCTACCGGCTACGGCGAATCCGAGAGTTTCGGCCTCAGCCATGGTTTTTGGCAGGAATCAGGCGGCGGTGGCACATGCTGCCTGCCAACCATCCGGGGCAACGTCGATTACGACATCAGCGACAATACTGATATTTCCGATCTGGTCTACATGGTCGACTACATGTTTACCGGCGGACCGGCACCCCCTTGTTTCGAGGAAGCCGATATGGACGCCAGTATGACCATCGACATCTCTGATTTGGTTTATCTGGTCGACTATATGTTTACCGGTGGACCGGCGCCGTTGGCGTGTCCGTAAACATTCAGTAGGTCAGGACCCTTGCGGTCCTGACGTTTGGGTCAGGTCCATAAAGGACCTGACCTACAAGAGACTCGCTACTGAGGATGTCACAATCGCAGCAAACCAAAGAAGCCACCCTCGCGCGGGTGGTTTTTTATTGCTTATCGAATCTGCTGATGGTGGTGGTGGGCGACCCCGCTCGACACAGGCAAGGCGACAAATCGCTTTTTGGCGCCGCCCCCCTGTATCAGGGTTTGCAAGGCAATCCTTGGCTACTGTTTCGATGCTGTCAGGCGAGTCGCCTTACAGCACCCGCCCCACCCCCAAAGAGGCTTTGAGGGTGCCACCCGGCCTCGCCCCTGGACTCCGCTCGGGGTGACATCTGAAAGACTAGTCGTCGTCTGCGTCGTCTTTGCCTATCGAGTATTTCTTGATTTTATCAAACAACGTCGTGTAGTCGATCTTGAGAATCTTGGACGCCTTGCGCTTGTTGTTGCGCACCTCTTTCAAGACGCGCAGGATGGCAGCCTTCTCGGCGCGCGCCTGGGCATGAGCACCTATCTCCTTGAGCCCGGCTCCCTCCCGCAGTCTGATCTCATCGGTTGAACGAATACGGATAGCCAGATGCTCCGGCGTGACTTTCTTGCCTTCGGCCAGTATAACGGCACGTTCGACGGTGTTCTCAAGCTCACGCACGTTGCCCGGCCAGTGATATTTCTCAAGCAGACCAATAGCATCACGCGAGAAGCTCTTGGGCTTTCCCTTCTTGTTGCACGTGTGCCGAGCCAAGAAATACTCAGCCAACTCCTTGACATCTTCGGGCCGTTCACGAAGGGGTGGAATCAGGATCGGAAACACCGACAGCCGATAGTACAAATCCTCGCGGAACTTCTTGATCTTGATCTGCTCGGAGAGATCCATGTTGGTGGCTGCGATGACCCGGACATCCACGTCGATGGACTTGGTGCCGCCGAGACGTTCGAAGTTCTTTTGCTGCAGGACGCGCAGGAGTTTTGCTTGTAACGATATATCCATGTCGCCGATTTCATCCAGGAATATTGTCCCGGTATCGGCGATTTCGAACTTACCCATCTTTCGGGCGTGCGCACCGGTGAATGCACCTTTCTCCGAACCAAACAGTTCGTTTTCCAGAAGTTCGTGCGGGATGGCCGCGCAGTTGAGCGTGACAAAGGGACGATCCTTGCGCGGTGAAAGCAGATGGATCGATTTCGCAAACAGTTCCTTACCGGTTCCGGTTTCACCGTTCAATAGTACGGCAGCATCGGCTCCGGCCACTTTCTGGATCAGTTTGCAAATCTCGACCATCTTCGGATTCTTGCCTATGATATCCTGGAACCCCTCCTGCGCGAACAGTTCTTCTCTCAGCAGGCTGTTCTCGGCCAGCAAGCGTCGGTTTTCCATTGCCCGGTTGATCAGCACACAAAGATGCTCGGTGTCGAAAGGTTTGGTGATAAAATCGAAGGCGCCCTTTTTCATGGCGGCCACGGCATCTTCAATAGTGCCGTAGGCGGTCATCACAATAACCGATGTGTCGTGGTCGGTTTTCTTGACCCCATCGAGCACCGTCAGGCCGTCCACATCGGGCATCTTCAGATCGGTGACGACAACATCGTAGGACTTGTTTTGGATCAGATCGAGAGCTTTCTGCCCGTTGCCGGCCGAGTCGACGCGATGTCCTTCTTCGGCCAACGTCTCTCGAAGCATGTTGCGCATGGAATCTTTGTCATCAACAACAAGAATACTGGACACGTTTATTCACCTCAAAGCATGGTCCGGCTTCTTTGCAGCGGCCAAAGAAGCGCCTACTATTGAGCTTTATCGGATAAACGTGGGCTGCTTATGAGCCAACCGTTGCGCAATAATAGAACAGAAGACAGGTCAGGCGACAAGTCGCTTCCTGGTGCCGCCCCCCTGTATCAGGTTTTGCAAAGTGGACACCGGTTACTGTTTCAAGGCTGTCAGGCGAGTCGCCTTACCGCACTTTATACGGGGGTTAGATAGACCAAGCTCTCAATCACTTCAGGCTTTTCGCAGCTCGGATGCCAACCGGGGAATGAGTGTAGCCGCCGACATTCACCTGCATCTGGTACACACCGGTGTAGCCGGACTTTGTTGGTATCCACATAAGCTGGTGGCGCCCGGGAGCCATCAGCGAATCAACCATTGATTGCACGATAAACCGCCCACGGCGGTTCAATATGCTGATCGAGACCAAAGCCGAATCGTCATCCAACTCAAGCCACAGTTTGTCTGAGATAGAATCCACGTAATCGATTCGACTGTTCAACTCCCAGCGGTGATAGAGCACCTCCAATTCCCCATCGGAACGGTCGCCACAATCATCGACCACATAACGGTAATGTCCGGGCTCAACCAGACGGCCGTAATCGTCTCTTTTGTTCCAGTAGAAATTGTAGTAGCCTGAGGACATTAACCGGTCCACCAGGGAGCGGACAATATGATTGAGACTATCAAGGACATTGATCCTAACCCGGCAGTTGCCACCTCGTTCAAGCGGCAGCCAGATACGCACCCGTTGGGCGTCGACCGTGTCGGCGGGCGGGTAAGACAGCTCGGCCATGGTCTGCACCACCAGGCTGTCCTCGGCAACAGCGTCAGACGAATTGAAAGCAAGGGCGAGTATGGCCACAATTGTCGTCCACCGACACAATGATTTCAGAAAATACATAGGCCAATATTATACAATGCAGCGACGGCGGCCAGTTCAAAAAACGACTGATTGCTGAGATAACCGGTGTCCTCCTATGCAGCCTGTTTAGGGCGGCGTCCCTGCGCCGAAGGTCCGCCGCAGGAGGGATGCCGCCGATACTGGCAGGATTACAGTCCGCCGCGGCGGACTGCCCCACTCCAGGGAATAGCGGCGGATCACGCCGAGTCGCTAATCCGACTCGGCAGAACCCACCGAACAACAAACGGAGACTCTCTGGTCAAACCCACCTATATCGGTTTCGAACTGTGGCGGAATAGCCGACCAATGTCCTGCCCAACTACGTACAGACACGGCACCAGTACCAAGGTCAAGGGGGTAGCCAGCAGTAATCCCCAGCCCAGCGCCAGCGCCATTGGCGCCATGAACACCGCTGTACCACCTATTCCATAAGCCAGTGGCAAGAGTGCCGAAACCGTGGTCAGGGTGGTGAGGATTATGGCCCGCAGTCGGTCCGAGGTGCCTTCGGCGACAACCTTCAGAATGGATTCTTCCGGTTTCCTTTTTCTCAGCTCATTGATGTGGTTAACCAATACCAATGAGTCGTTGACCACTACCCCCGACAAACCCACAATGCCCATAATGGCCATGAAGCTGAACGGCTCACCGTGGAACCCGAACGCCGCTACGACCCCGATGATCCCGAAGGGAATGGCAATCATAACCAGAATAGGTTGCGTGAAAGAGTTGAAGAGAATGACCAGCAGGAAATAGACGGCGATGATAGCTATAATAAACGTGCGGAAGAGTCCGGCCATCGATTCCTCGGTTTCAAACGCTTCGCCACCGAGCGTCAATTGCATCCCGGGCCAATCCCGGTCGATGTCGAAATGAGCCAGTAGGGCGTCGGTAACTTCCAGTGAAGTTGTGGACCTGGTGTCGATATCCGCTTCAATGGTCACTGCTCTTTCACCATCAAAGTGTCTATAGTTCGACGGTCCGGGACCGGCTTTGAGTCGGGCCACATCTTTGAGAGGTATGAGCCGGCCGCGTTGATTGGGGATAGGCAGTTCATTGAGATAGTCCAGTTTGGTGCGCGCCTTCTCGTGCATCATGATGCGGAAGTCGGTATCTTCGTCCCCGTAGCGCACGGCGGTAACAACTTCACCGTCGTAAGCAATCCGAACATTGCGGGCTACATCGGCCACCGTCAAACCCAGGCGAGATAGTCGATCATAGTTGATATCAATCTCAACCTGGTCTTTGCCGGGGCGGTCGTCGCGACCGATATCCTTCACTCCGTCGACCGAAGCAAGCCAGGTCTCGACAGAGTCGGTGAGTTTCCGACGAAGGTCGTCATCGGAACCGATGACTCGCACGTTGATCGGTTTACCTACCGGCGGCCCACCGGATTCGACGAAGACTGTGATCTTCTCAACATCTTCAATCTGCTTAACCTGTTCACGCAGTTCCTCGACAATTACATCGGCCGTTCTGGTGCGCTCCGAATATGGTGTCAGGAGCACTTTCATGGCGGCGTAGTTTTCCGTTTCGGCCATGACAAACATCTCGGTATAGTTGGTGCCGATGCGGGTGTTGTACGAAGCCAGTTCGTCAGGCGGCAGCGCACTCAGAAGTTTTTCTATCTCCTTTGCTTTGTCCGAAGTTGCCGGCAACGAAGTCCCGGTCGGTAACTCCAGAAACATGATAAACGAATCGGCCGTGTCCGCGGGAAACAGTACGAACTTGATATATGTCTGACCGTACCACAGTGACACCGCCAGCACGGCGACAAACAGAGGAATGAGCAGGTAGCGAACTCTGAGCAAACCGTGAACGACGCGTCGATACCGATCTCGCAGAGCATCGAACCATCGATGATCGGTCGCCTTGGCCGACTGACGACGCAGGCCCGGAACCAGGTGCGCCGGCAGAGCCACCATTGCCTCGCCCAGGGAAATGAACAAGGCCAGGCTGATAGCAAGCGGGATCGGCACGATATACTTTCCAAATATACCGGGCATGAAGAACATCGGCGCAAACACCAAAAACGTGGTGAGAATAGTCGTGACTACCGGCTGGAAAACTCCCTGTATTCCGTTTACTGCGGCGTCAAGAGGGGTGTCTCCCAGTTCACGTCGTCGGGCTATGTTCTCAGCTATTATGATCGCGTCGTCGACGATTATCCCAATCACTAAGATCATGCCGGAAAGTGTAATCGTGTCCAGGTACATACCGAACAGCGGCAACAGAAACATCGTCCCCAGCAAGGCCACCGGAATCCCCAGAGCTACCCACAAAGCAGTGCGGAAATTGAGGAAGATGGTCAGCATGATCAACACCAGTAATAAGCCAATCCATCCGTTGGAAAGCACCACATCAAAACTGTCACGCACATAACGAGAGGAGTCGTTGATGTGGAGAATCTCGATATCTTCCGGCAGGTTTTCGCGTTCCCGGGACACCAGATCTTTGATAGCATCGCAGGTGCGAATGGCGTCCGCTTTTTCGCCTATGAACACCATGAACGAAATCGCCGGAACACCGTTCAGCCGGGACAGAACTCGCTCGTCCTCAAAGTCGTTGCTTATCCTGGCCAAATCGCTGACCTTTACGGTCGGACCTTCGAAAGTTGAACGCACGATAACATCGCCGACGTCCAAGGGGTCTCTGAACTGGGCCAGCGTGACCAGATTCTTCTCACTGGTGTAGGATTCAAAACTACCGGTAGTTCCTCGGATGTTTCGTCCCCGGATGGCACTGATGATTTCGCGCAGAGGAATCTGGTACTCACGGGCCGCTTCCGGAGATACCTCGATCTTGATTTCGCGTGATCGGTAGCCGAAAGGGTCCAGGCGAGCAACTCCGGGAATGTTCTTAAGCTTCTTTTCAAGCAGGCGCGCCTGTTCCCGCAACTCCGGGTAGGGAACATCTCCGGACAGCCCGACTTCGATAACATCGTTGAGAGCCGAGCTGAGTTCCGTGACCAGGGGGGATTCGGTTACTTCCGGCGGCAGATCAGTCACCCGGTTGACAGCCTCGCGGATTTCGTTCTTGACCTTGTCCTGATCACTGGCATCGATGTCGATGGTGACCATTATAGCCGAGACGTTTTCCATCGAAACCGAGGTGATGTTCTCAATACCGATAATGCTCTTGAGCTCTTCTTCGACTTTGTTGGTGACATTGAGTTCAACATCTTCGGGTGAGGCACCTGGGTAGCGCGTCATAATAGACATCATGCCGAAGTCGACCAGCGGATAAATGTCGCGCTTGATGCCCATCAGAGTGTTGAGACCCAGCATCACGGTCATCAGCGTAATCAGAGTAGCCAGTTTACTTCGAGCTGCGAAAAACCGGAAGATCGCTTGCATCAGGAATCTCCCGCATCATGACCGTGCAACTGATCGGTAAGAGCCCGATACTGCAAGAGCAGTTTGTGGTAGGTCAGCGCATTGGCGGCAAAGATCAATTGAGCGGCCTGCTCCGAGTCACGACTCTGTATCACGAAAGTCAACTGGCCACGCCCCTGATCGTAGAGCTTCTGCTCCTGATCGGTCTTAGTGCGGGCCGATAGTATCTGCTCTTGATTGAGCTTGAGCACCCTCGTGAGTTCTTTGATGCGTGTATGCACATTAGCCGTGGCCGAAGTCAGATCGAGGGTCAGTTCTTCATAACGTTTCTGAAGCCTGAGACTCAGAAGGTCGTTGCGGGCGATTTCCGATTTTGCCGTCCTGTTGCCCAATGGGAAACCCAGCCTAAGTCCGAGGCGTGCTTCCGGCTTGTCCATGGCCAGGGACTGACCGAGGTTCTCATCAGCCCTCTTCAAGCCAAGCTGGGCCACCAACGACAGGTCCGCCTTCTCCCGATTGACCAGTCCTGAGCGCAGGGCGACCAGTTGATCGAGTTTGAGGCCGACCGATTTTAGAAGCCGCGAGTCGTTTGTCAATTGTCCGCGTGCATCCTCCAATGTCGGCAGTTGGACGATTTGGTAGAGATCATAGCGAGGCGATCCTTCATTGTAACTGTCGTTCTGGACCAGCACGGCCAATTCGGCTTGCACCGCCCGGGTTTCAGATTCGATCAGGAAGAGGTTTTGCCTGGCGATCCGTACAGCATCCTCAGCACGAATAACATCGACTTCATCGATCAAGTTCGCCTCACGCCTCTTTTGCGTATTGGCCAGTTGTTCCTGACTCAGGCTCAAGCGTTCGGCTACGATCCGATGCTGTTCGTTCAGATAGACCCAATCGAGAAACCGCGAGGCGGCTGCGGCCAGGAAGTCCTCTTCGTTTTCTGTGGCCATCACTTCGGCCAGATCGATGTCGAACTGTTTCAGGTCAAATTGCAGGCGATCCAACAGGCCGGCTTTGTTGCGTTTCAGAGGATGCTCGTAGGCTACAAACAGTTTCTGTTCGTAAAACGAGTCACCCACACCGAGAAAGGGATCAAGCTTCATGTCGGCATAGCCGGATGAAAACGATGCCGAAAGCCGACCACCGGTGCTCCAAAACAACCGGTCGAGACCACCCGTTAGGGTCACAGCGTCGGTTCTCTCCGGGCCGGAGATGGCTAAAGCCGGCTCCTCGTGCGACAAAAACAGTGACGATTGAACATTCCAGTCCTCTCGCCCCAGCAGGCTCTTTTGTTCTTCCGCTTCGATCTGAGCGGTAAGTTTCTCTCGGTCGAACAAAGGATGTGACTGCTTGAGATGGTCGAGAAACTGTTCCTGTGTGATGGGCTCAGCCTGAGCGCCGACCGCCAGGGTGGCAACGACCATCGACAACCATCCAACAACTCGTGAGTATCGCACTTTGGCATTCTCCTGGTTATGGTTTAGGTTTGTCAGCCACCAAACTTGAGGCCGACCCGGGCGTACTGTTTCGGCTTTAGATCGTATGATGCTTCTTCGTGGTCGCTATCGAAAAACTCGAACCGATGCAAACCGACCAGGCCTGCCTCCAGGTGCAACTGGACCCATGGTGTCAACTTAATACGCGCCGCCGGACCCAAAGTCAGCATAGTGTATCGCATGTTCGGATTCGCAACGCCATATATTTCGGGGTCGCCGTGGAAATTGTTGCCGTCGCCGGAGGTCATCAGTCCCAGATCGAGTCGCTGTGAGTGACGATACCAGAATTCCACACTGACCGGCAGAATGGCTTTGGCTTGAAGGTTCTTCCCGTTGTTCCAATCAAAGGCGAGCAGAGGCATAGGCGCCGCGTTTCCAAATTGGGTCGAGTAGGCCGCTCCAATACCGAGCGAGAAGCGGTCACTGAAATGACGGATTGCAATGGCGGCCGTTTGAAAGTGGAAGTCATCCTCGGACAGTCCCGCCTTGAGGTCGGAGGCCATCGAAGGCGTGGCCAAGGCCCAAAGTGACCACTTCTGCGACAGCCGCCGCTGCAACATCAGGGTATAGCCTGCTGCGTGGGCTTGCGTAAAGTCCGCGGTCAGCCGGTTGAATTCAAAGTCAATAACCTGGTAACTCAGTTCGTGTATCAGCACCGTTCGTCCTTCGGCAAACACCTGCGGATAGGTCAGAGTCGCACGGAACTTATGAAGCCGCATCTGTGGATCGTCCAGCGAAGTTGTGTCGGAACCGACGATCGATCGGACCTCATCTTTGAAACTCTGGTAGGGCAGGATGTCGCTGGTGATGGTCAGTGTCGGTTTTGCCTGCGCCTTTAGCGTGGCCGGAAGCCATCCTGATACCAGTGCACATACAATCATGATTACTGTCAGTTTGGCCGGCAGTTCTCTTGTAAACATTGTCTTCCTCATCTTCGTGTCTTCTTGTGGAGGGTTTGTGATTGTTCAACGACAGTCAGCTATGGTTGCCTTGATCACAACCGTGCCGACCGAGTCGAGTATACTGACTATATGTTCATCCGATTCATCGTCGACCAGTCCCACGCACAACAGCGATGCGAGTCCGTGCGTAAAGACCCACATCTTGGTGAGCATGTACTTGCTGTCTTCGTCGGCCATCGCCTCAAACCTGGGGTCCTTGGCGAATTCGCTCGTCAAGGCCTGTAGGAATTCGTCCACGACAATCCGGAATTCCTTGCGCTCAAGAAATATCGCTCGGTAGAGCCGGGCGTGGTCGCGCGCAAATTTGGCGATCCCGACGCCCATGCTCAGAAAGACACGGTCGGTATGGGGCCGGGACGTATAATCGATCAGCAGGTCCCTGGCTTTGCGAACCGCAGCCACTTCCAGCTCTTTCATGTTATCAAAGTGAGCGTAAACTGGGGCGGTCGACGAGCCGAGTTGACCGGCTACGTTTCGTGCTGTCAGGCCGCTCAGGCCCCGGTCCTTTAGTACTTCAAAGGCGGCCTGGACAACGTCGGGTTTGGCGAATTGGATTTTTGGTGTCACGTTTTTGGCTTTCCACAACAAATGTTACATAACATGCGTTAGCTTACGAGCGTTACATAACAAATGTTGCACGAAAAGTCAAGGATATCCTCAAGCCGCGCATATCCCGACTATTCTATTGCGATACAACAGATTCGAGGACAGACGCAAAGCCGGACCTACCGATGCCTGCCCGCTAAGCTCTAGCCAGTGAGTGTCTGCTTGATTCGCCTGATCTCATTCAAGTGCAAAAAGCAGTGACGGGTTGGGGGCATGAGCAGCAGCCCCGCAACCGACTTTTTGGCCCAATAGTCGACAATCCCCCGCCCCGCCGGGAGCATCGCCTTTTCGTCCCATATTCGCCGCAGGCTCTCCGGGTCGATCCTTCGCTTGAAGTCCTCCGCCCGCAGCCTGTTAACTATGCGGCGAGTTGCCCGGCCAACAGCCAGCCGATATTGCCGCAAGGCCGGCACATCCAACAATGAACTAACCGCCCCGACTTCCTCGTTGCTCATGCCATTCCCGGTATGGGTGACATGAATCTCAAGCCTGTCGAGCCACGCCGTCCCAAGCAGCACCTGGGTACTGTCGGCTACCAGCAAGTTCATGGTAACATCTTCTACTCGTGCAAGATGCCAGACAATCCACGCAATTGAATGATTGCTGTTTGGAGGGATTCGCTTGAAAGATTCTGGGCTAAGATTATTCAGCAGGTCATCCTCGAACGAAAAAAGCGAATCATCCGACAGTTTTGCAGAATGGACCATAGAATGCTGGGCAAGAAACAACTCGACCGCCGTTTCTTGATCGCCGGAAACTTCCAAAGCATGTCTCAGAAGCTTGTGTCGGTCGTTCCACGTTTTGCGATTGTGATCCATGTTGCATTATACGCGACGATCCGGCTTTCCCACAGAACTTTCACTGCCGGTACCGACCAGGTCGAGATCAGTTCGCTCAGAAAGTGAGTAACAACAGTGTGCTACAGTGAGTCAGGGCTCGGCCAATCCCAAAAAACGGTTGACTTATCTGCGCTTTCTGTTATAATCTCTTTTGAGAGAATAAGTTACGGGTCGGGCTGAAAAGGTCGGATTTGTCTGGTATGGAAATGACCCGGCATGGTTAACCGGCACCGTAGTTTCTGATGTTAGTAGAATTCATGCGCCGGTGGCGTGAGGCCCGGTCATGTTGGTCCCATCCGATTTGATCACGTCGTGATTGCATTTCGAGTTTCTAAGGATGTATGCCGACTAAGCCGATAGCGCCTTAAGTGCTTGCAGGATTTTTGCCCGGCAGAAGCACCGACCCACCTGCGACCAAAGGTAAGGCTGCGGCGAGGATTTTGAGCTTATGAGAAGAAAGTCAGTTCTGTCTTTTGTTCTGCTGGTGTTGCTGTTTTCGACGGCGGCCGGCTACGACTTCAATGGAGAGAGATATCTGAAGATATCGATCCGCGATAGAGCAGACCTGCCGAAGCTCTCCGGCCTGTTGTCGATCGACGACGTTCAGGGCGAGACCGTTTTTGCCTATACGCACGAGAGCAAACTGAACGAGTTGTCAACCCTGGGCTTCACTTACGAAGTCTTGCCTCATCCATCAAGTCTGGTGGATCCAGCCATGTCATCGGACAAGGTCGACGTAAAAGTTTGGGATGTGTATCCGACCTACGATGCCTATGTGGCCATGATGTACCAGTTCGCAGCCGACTTCCCGGCGCTGTGCCGAATCGAAAACGTCGGTACCACTGTTAACGGACGAGCATTACTCTTCGCTGTAATCTCGGACAATGTCGGAACTGAAGAGGACGAACCGGAAGTTATGTACACCAGTTCCATCCACGGTGACGAAACGACCGGTTCGGTGTTGATGCTGCGGCTGATCGACTCTTTGCTCACCACCTACGGCTCGGATGCCAGGATTACCAACATGGTGGACGAGATGGAGATTTGGATCAACCCTTTCGCCAACCCGGACGGCACCTACGCAGGCGGCAATCACACTGTTTCGGGTGCGACACGTTCTAACGCCAACGGCTACGATCTGAACCGCAACTTTCCCGATCCGGAAGACGGCCCCACACCCGGCGGCACCCGGCAGATCGAAACCACGCACATGATGAACCTGGCCGATGCGCACAACTTTGTACTCTCGATGAATTTCCACGGTGGCACCGAAGTTCAGAACTATCCCTGGGACACCTGGGTGCAACGTCATGCCGACGAAGACTGGTGGCAACGTGTCTGCCACGCCTACGCCGACACGGCGCAGCAATACAGCCCAGGCGGCTACATGACCGGTTACAATGACGGCATTACAAATGGATATGACTGGTACACGATCTCCGGCGGCCGTCAGGATTACATGACCTACTTTCAGCACGGCCGCGAAGTCACCAACGAAATCTCCGACACCAAACTCCTCCCAGCCAGCCAGCTTCCGGCCTGGTGGGGCTACAATCGGCTGGCCCTACTTCAGTGGCTGGAGAACGCCTTGTACGGCGTTCGGGGAATAGTAACCAATGTCAACAACGGACTTCCGGTGGTAGCGATGATCGAAGTGTTGAGTCATGACGTAGACTCCAGCCAGGTGTACACCGATCCGGATGTCGGCAATTATCATCGAATGTTGGCCGCGGGCAGTTGGGACCTCAGGTTCACGGCGCTGGGATATATACCACAGACGATTTACGGCGTGTCGGTAACCGATTTCAACACGACCGTTCTGGACGTACAGATGGAACCATTGTCCGACGATCCGGTGGTGGAATTCGGCAGTCACGACGCAGGTAGTCTGGACCCGGGCGATTTCGCCAGTATGTTCGTCACGCTGGTCAACAACGGCGGCGGTGATGCAACCAATCTGTCGGGAACGCTGACTTGTGCCGACAGCTTCATAACGATCAGTCAGGACTATTCCACCTACCCGACCATTACTGCTCTGGGCGGTAGTTCTGCTTCCAACAGCGCCTACCAGTTCAACATTTCCGCCGCTTGTCCGGAAGAACATCCGGTCGACTTCGTGATGCATCTGGCTGGTGACGCTTACACAGACAGCGTTGTGTTCGGCATGACTATAGGTTTGAAGGTTGAGGATTTCGAGTCGGCTGACTTCTCGACCTATCCCTGGCAGATGTCCGGCAGTCAATCGTGGGTGATCAACGGTACCGCGTATGAAGGCAACTACTCGGCCAAGTCGGGCAGTATCTCTCACAACCAGTCGAGCACTATGTCGGTCTCTTTGAACGGCCTGACGGCCGGGACCATCAGTTTCTACTACAAAGTATCTTCCGAGGCCAACTATGACTACTTGAGGTTCTATATCGACGGCGCTCAGAAAGCTCAGTGGGCAGGGGACGTCAACTGGACACTGGCCGAGTTTGCGGTCACCGATGGTGATCACACTTTCCGCTGGACTTACTCAAAAGATGGCAATACTACCAACGGCAGCGACTGCGGTTGGGTCGATTATATTATCTTCCCGGCTTCCAGCTCCGACCGTGACGGCGATGGTGTGCTCAACGCCAACGACAACTGCCCCGACACCCCCAATCCACTTCAGGAAGACGGAGATGTCGATGGTGTCGGCGACGTGTGTGACAACTGCGAGTTTGTTGCTAACTCGTTACAAGAAGATGACGACACCGACGGCATCGGTAACGTTTGCGATAATTGTCCCACGGTGTCCAACGCATCCCAGAGCGACGGCGACGGCGATGACTATGGCGATGTCTGTGATAATTGCGCGGAGGTTGCCAACCCGTTGCAAACCGACAGTGATTCCGATAACGTGGGCGACGTTTGCGACAATTGCGTGACTGTCGACAATACGTCACAGACTGACTTCGATAGCGATGGCGTCGGCGACGCCTGCGATAACTGTTTCAATGTCGTTAACCCGGCACAGGAAGATAGCGATGCCGACGGGAAGGGTAATCTCTGCGACAATTGTGAAGGGGTGGCCAATCCTGGGCAGGACGATACCGACTTTGACGGCATCGGTGACAGTTGCGACAACTGCATCGCGCGACACAACCCGTCACAAATCGACACTGACGCCGATGGACTGGGCAATGGCTGCGATAATTGTCTCGACGATGCCAACCCGTTGCAAGAGGACCTGGACTCAGATGGCGTTGGTGACAGTTGCGACAATTGCCTTACAATCTACAACCCGCTTCAGGAAGACGCTGACTCCAACGGGGTCGGTGACGCCTGCAATTATGTGTGCGGCGATATCGATAACTCAGGCGAGGGTCCCGATATCAGTGATCTGATATACTTGGTTGATTGGATGTTCACCGGTGGTCCACCGCCTGTCGAGTGGGGCTCAGCCGATGTCGATGGCTCCGGTGGTACCGCTGACATAGCTGATCTGGTCTATCTTGTGGACTTCATGTTCAACGACGGGCCTGCGCCGGTCTGTTACTGACCTATCCAAACAATTTCTGCACCCGTGCAATGTCACGCTGAGCCTGGTGGTAGTCTTCAAGGCGACCGATATCAAGCCAATAACCATCATACCGGTAGGTGCCGACAGCTTCACCCTGTTCAAGTAACTTGAGCATCAGATCGTCGAACCCAAACGGCCTGCCCTCCGGGACGACAGCAAGCAGTTCACGGGAAAAAACATAGACACCCATCGAGACGGAGAGCAGTTGTTCAGGCTTCTCCGTGAACGATGTAACCAGGCCGTCGGAGTCTGTCTCCAATACACCGTAGTCGACCGTATTGATCCTATGGTGCACAGCCACGGTCAGTCCGGCATTGCTTTTTAGATGATGATCGAACAACTTGCCAAAATCCAGATCGGTAAGAATGTCACCGTTGGCCACAAGGAAGTGATCCGGCAGTGTCGGAATTGTCTTCACCGGCCCCACGGTTGATAACGGCTGGTTTTCCTGTGCGTAGACAATCTCCAGTCCGAATCGCTCACCGTCGCCAATCGCCGCTTTGATCAGATGGGCCAGGTGATTGACCGCAACATGCACACGGGTCACGCCGCATTGTTTCATGCGGGTGAGCAGGATTTCAATGATCGGTCGGTCACCGACAGGCGCCAGGGGTTTCGGAATCTCATCGGTGAGCGGTTGCAGGCGTGTTCCCTTGCCGCCGGCCAGGATTACAGCTTCCATTGCGGACTCCGTTTCACGCGGTAACGACAGGATGTCGGCAGGTCCGGTCCTCAGACATTCCTGTACACTTCGTTGTCGGGATCGACCACGATCCCTGTTTTTATTGCGTTGGCAATTTCACGGATACCATCGATAACCCGGCGGGTCAGGTTGAATCTCAATGCCTGCTGGATTTTCGTAAAGTCGACCCGATAGTCACGCGGGTCTTCATCTTTGTGGACGTAGACGACATTATCATGCCCCGGGCCAAGCTCCCGGACGATCATCTGAACCAGTGTCTCTTTTTGGAAATTCTCCCGTGTGTCCCCTACGTTGAACGCTTGCCCGGACACTATGTCGGTGTCTGCCTCAAGCGCCATCAGACAGGCTGCCGCCAGGTCGGAGGCATGGGTGTAAGGTCGCCAAAATTTCTGCCCGTATATCTCCAGCTTTCGCTTGAGAGTCAACTCGCGAGTGAATTCGTTGACGGTAAGATCAAAACGTGGACGAGAGGAGAGACCATAGGCGGTAGCGAAGCGCAGGATGACGGGATGAAAACCATCTGAGCCTTGGGCCAGCAGGTGTTTCTCGAAGGCAACCTTATGCTCGGCATAGAGTGATACCGGTTTCAAGGGTGAGGTTTCGTCCACCAATGTGTCAGTGTTACCCATCCGGCCGTAGTTGCTGCAAGTCGAGGCAAAAACAAAACGTTTGACGCCGGACGCGACGGCCAGCTCGCCAAGACTGGCAGAGCCCAGGCCGTTCACCTCATGGGCCAGTTCGGGGTTTTGTGCACAAGCGGGATCGCCCACAATTGCGGCCAGATGCACGACCTTGTCGACACCGTCCAACGCCTCCCCTACGTCCGCCTTGGTGCGAATGTCACCGTGTAGAAAGTCGAATCGTTCATGAGATAGATAGGGCAGTAAGCCATGACCGCCAAAAGTCAGGTTGTCCAGAACGCGAACTCTGGACCCCGAAGCCAACAGTCTTCCGACGAGATGCGAACCGATATAGCCCGCCCCCCCTGTGACCAGCACTGTGTCAACGTGGCCGGACATTGAGAGATACCAATCCTCTTATGCTGTGGGCGGCAGGCGTCCTCCCCTGAATAGGTCTGTTGGCTTGTCGCTGCCTCGACTGCACTCGGCATGACCTTCTCGTGGCACCCGAGGACGTACAGCACGGACGAAGAAGCTCGTCATCCCTGCAACAGCGGGAAGCCGGTAGTACAGCCATGAGAGTGGGCACCTGCTTCCGCAGGAATGACAGAGGGTGCGATAGGGTGATCATCCTGTACCAGCTTGAGTTCGCCAAACCTGTGGCTCGCTTAAGGCCTTTCAACCAGTTCCTGAGCTTTGGCCAGTTTCTCGCCGGTTAAACCCAACATAATAGCTTTCTGAAGGTTCTCTTTGGCCTGGTCTTTGCCTTCGGCCTCCATAGCCAATCCGAGCCAGTAAAACGGCTCCGGTCGGTCGGTGTAGGTATGAGAGGCCTTGAGCGCCTCGCCTCGGCACAGATCATAGCGCCCGGCCTGATAGTTGACAAAGCAGAGGTTCATCCACACTTCCAGGGCTGCGTAACTGTCAGATAGCGCCTCGCGGGCGATGTTGCTGGCCCGATCCAGGTCTATCCCATCGCCGGCCAGCAGGCGGGAGTAGTAGTGATTCGTGGCCAGATTGTCACGATCGCGCGTCCGGTTTTCTTCGAACAACTCCCAGGCCTCGTTCTTTCTCTCCAGTCCATGAAGCGCCCATGCTCTGATGGCATAACTGTCAACATCTTCCTCAAGGGACAAAGCCCGATCACTGAGGTCCAGCGCTTGCTGATAGTTGCCCAGCTTGCACGCCCAAACCGCGGCCAGTTGCAGCGCATTGGGATCTGAATCCTGAGCTTCGAGCAATTCGAGCACAGGACCTATCTTTTCAAGTTGCCCGGTCCACTCGGCGATGTCCAAAAGTTCCAGCGCGGGCGACAGGTCTCCTTTGACCAGTGCAAAATTGTCGGTAAGGATGTTCAAAGCCTGGTCGAACTGCTTGTTCTCGGCAAGGATCACAGCTTTGTTCATGCGGATCATGGGATAGGTCTGTTCAAATTGTGGATACTCTTCAAAGAGAGCCAGTGCCTCAGAATGCTGTTGCAAGCCTCGATACATAGCCACCATGTTATCAAAAGCAGGGCGGTACCAACGGTTGATTTCAAGTGACTTGGTGTAGAGTCGCTCGGCTTGGTCGTACTTTCGGCAGACCGGATCGGCGTTAACATCGGCGATCCCTGTCAGCCAGTCCGGCTGTGAACGATGGTAATCTTCGAGAAGTGTGACAAATTCTTTGTAGCCGTCGAAATCGCCGGTCCTTTGCATGAGGAATGCGAGCCGGGTCTTCACTTCAAGAGTGTTGGCATACTCGCTGGGCAACTCCTGAAGAAACTGCACGTTTTCAACACCGGCCAGACTCACAGGACTTTGGATCAACAACGAGTAGTTCATGTATTTTTCAAAGGCCGGCAGATAGCCGCGATTTGTAATATGGCTCCGTGTGGCTTCCAAATCGCTGCCGGCAGAAACGAGGTCATAGCTTTCGGATCGAGCTTTGATATCAATGGTAATGGACATCAGGGAGTTCTCGGTCAAACGACGATAGTCATCCGAAGCCCGTCTTGCCTGGGCGTGTTTTCCGGCGGCACGATAATAACGCAGAAGCATTCCGGCCCGAACAATCTCGCCGCAGCCCTTAGCCTCCATTTGGGCGATGGCCAAGCGGGCGTCGTGAAGGTAGCGCAACCGGATACAGCGATAGAAATGACTCAGGAGTATGTCATGATCGTCGGATGCCAAATCCAGGGCACGGCGGCTGAAGACAATTGAAGAGTCGATCAGACCGACTGTCTCACACAGGTCTGCCGCGCTCACCAGGCTTTCGACCGTTTCTGGTATGTCTTTCATGGCCTGCCGGCGTATGGCGGCTGCCGTGTCGACCTCGTAGCGCAGATGAAGAAGTCTGGCCGTAGTCAGGTCAATGACGGCAGGATGCGCACCCAGGTTCGCTGCATTCGAGATTTCGCGCTCGGCCGCCCGAGATTGCCCGACTCCGATCAGAGCTTCGGCCGACATCAGACGCCGGTTTGGATCGTCAGGCTGCAGCGTGACAAAGTCGGCGGCGGCCTTAACTGCGAAATTGTATTCGCCGAGGTAGGAGAACGACCGACACAATCCCTCCAGCGCGGGACCATACTCGGCGTCAACCGTAGCCACCAGCATGTACTCGTGGGCGGCGTCCTGATAACATAGCTGTCGCTCCAGAATAAGGCCACGGCTATACGGAATCAGGATCGAGCCGGGGTCAACCATGCCGATTTCCTCAATCGTTGCCTGAGCCGATTCAAAGCTGTATTCATCAATCTGCGTCATAACCCTCGCATGGAGGGACTCAAGTTTCTCCTGGGGCGTCTGGCTACAACCGGCCATCAGGGCGGCTAAGATGCTGACAACTAACACTTTCTTCATACTTGTTCGATCCTTCGTGACTGCTGCGATGAGCATATAACTCGTTTCGGGTTTTGAAGTTAATACATTTATACACCTGGGCAAGGCAATATTTCCCAGCAGTCGAGAAAGGCCACTAGCAAAAACCGTGCTGTTTTGCGGAAATTGTTTGTATTAGACCTTAAGACGAATTATATTCAGATATGATCACATTAGCATCGAACAGCCTGGTGAAGCACTATCGCAAACGAGCCGTTGTCAATGAAGTTACTATGGAAGTCAATTCAGGCGAGGTGGTAGGCTTGCTGGGTCCCAACGGGGCCGGCAAGACGACAACCTTCTATATGATGATTGGCTTTGTACGGCCCGATTCGGGCAAGGTCTTTCTGGGTGATCGCAATATCGGACGCATGGCCATGTACAAACGAGCCAAGGCCGGGATTGGATACCTGGCCCAGGAAGCGTCGGTTTTCCGCAAGATGTCAGTCGAGGACAATATCAAAGCTATCCTGCAATTTCGCCGGATCGGCCGCAAGAAGCGCAAACAAAAGCTTGAGGACCTGCTTGAAGAATTGGACCTGGGCAACCTTCGAAAAAGTATGGCCTACACTCTTTCAGGTGGGGAAAGACGCCGGGTGGAGATTACGCGGGCCCTGGTCAACGATCCCAAGTTCATGCTTTTGGACGAGCCGTTTGCGGGGATCGATCCGATTGCCGTCGAGGAGATACAAAAGATAATAAACCGTCTGGTCGAACGAGGCTTGGGCGTTTTGATTACCGATCACAACGTGCGCGAGACTTTGTCCATTTGTAATCGTGCGTATATAATGTGCGACGGCAAGATACTCAAGTCCGGTAGCTCGGAGTTTCTGGCCAACGATGCAGAAGCACGCAAGATATATCTGGGTGAGAAATTTCGGCTCAATTGATCGCGGAAGGACCAATGTCTAATTACTGAACGATCTGGTCGGATGGTATTAACCCAGGCCAGACTGCTTCCGACACTACTAAAGAGACGCCGAATACGTCGAAACTGGCCCGGTAAAGAGTCTTGAGATAACGGATGATATCATGAAATTACAACTTCGCCCACAATTGAAGCAAATGCTCGCACCGCAGTTGATCCAGTCTCTGAAGATGCTTCAGATGCCTGCGCTCAAACTGGAGCAAACCATAAGACACGAGCTGGCCACCAATCCCCTTTTGGAAGAAGTTGAAGATTTACAGGCTGATGAGAAGCTGGACGCCGAGCAGGAATCGGAGTTCGATGTCGCCGACAAAACTGACAAGGACGAATCTGTCGACTGGGATCAATTCTTCTCAGAGGAGGACGAAGGCTACAAAGTGAGCCAACCACGAGAGCAGACCGAGGACAGTTTCGAGGGTCCGGCAGCTCAGGAGACGACGCTCTTTACCCACCTTTCCGACCAGTTGGCTATGCTGAAATTGACCGATGACGAGCATCTTATTGCTGAGTATATCATAGGCAACATCGCTCCCGACGGCTATCTGGTAATCAGTGTGCCGGAAATGGCTGCCGAGTTGAAGATGGACGAAGCCGGTATCGAGGCGGTGCTGGCTATGGTGCAGAGGTTCGATCCGGTCGGTGTGGCCGCGCGGGACCTTCGGGAGTCATTGCTTATTCAGCTTCGCGAACGGGATTTGGAGGGTAGCCTGGCCTGGCGTATAGTGGATGAACATATTAATGATCTGGACCGCAAGTCGATTCTACAGGTGGCCCGGATGATGGGCGTCCCGGAAGAGCGGGCACAGGCGGCACTGGAAGTCATCAAGAGTCTTTCACCGACCCCGGCTCACGGACGGTTTGATTCGGGCGCCATGCCGGTGGTGCCGGACCTGATAGTGGAGAGACTTGACGACAAGTTTCTGGTCCTGCACAACGACGATTATGTCCCGAGGTTGAGAGTGAACGCCAGCTATCGCAATCTCATTCGGCGCGGCAACGAAACGCCTAAAGATACCAAACAGTACATACGCCAGAAACTGGAACAGGCGCGCTGGTTGATCAATGCCATTCAGCAGAGGCGGTCAACAATGATTCGTGTGATGGAGGCGATCATCGACAAGCAGCACGATTTCTTTGAGCGCGGACCGGCCTTTCTAAAACCGCTGATCATGGAGGACATCGCGCAGGTGGTAGAGATGAACGTTGCCACCATCAGCCGGGTCTCGCGCGGTAAATATGTGCAGACGCCGTTCGGCGTCAGGGAGATCAAGTACTTCTTTAATCCCGGTATCTCCAAAGAAGACGGCGAGGACATGTCGAAACGTTCGGTCAAGCAACGCATCGAGGAAATCATTAAAATCGAACCGCTCGACAAGCCGTTTTCGGATCAGGAGATTTTCAGAAGGCTCAATCAAGAAGGCATCCGGCTGGCCCGTCGCACCGTCACCAAATATCGCGAAGAATTGAAGATACCATCGGCCCGCCTTCGTAAAAGAGTTGTTTAGTTGGGCCCGGACCCGGTTCTCGGAAAAGTCTTGGTGGCCGGGATTCTGCGTGTTTTTTCTGATAGTGCTCACCGAAGAAAGCTTGGGGACTTCTCAACTTCGACACCACAATATTCGTATAATTTTGTAGTAGCGATTTGGTCTGACTTATGCCATTATTAGAGTGAGGATGAAATCTGTGGATAGCTCCCGGTACGATGAGAGCAAGCCTGTGAAACCTCAGCCCTCACGGCCCCGGGATTTGCGGCCTCGAGCAGGTGGGTGATGGCCCCAGGTTGATGAAGGAATAAAGCACTTTGTGAATGGAAAAACCGACAGAACGTCGCCTCGGACTCAGGCGCTGTCATGATGATAAACCAATTGATGGATTTCGCCAGGAAAGGAGAAATTCAGCCATGCAAAAAACGATAACTGCTCGCCATTTTGATCTCACCGATGAGATGCGGGAACGAGCTGAGAGCGAAATGGACAGCCTGACACGTTATTTCGAAAACATAATCTCAGCCGAACTTGTCCTGGACCTGGAGCGTCATCTGCACAAGGCTGAGCTGAGAGTGAAGGTTTACAACCACAGCATAACCGGCACCGGCGAAACCGACGACATGTACAACTCCATTTCGGTGTCGGTCGACAAAGTAAAAGGGCAGTTGAAAAAGTATAAAGGGAAGCTCAAAGACAAACGACCTGAAGAAATCAGTGAGGTCATAAACGAATTGACACGACCCCAGACCGATGTCGACGAGATCGACCAGTAGTCAGCGCCACCATCAGAATTCATCAAAGCCCGTCCGCAATCGGACGGGCTTTTTGTGTTCTGAACCTGCATAAAAGTGCTGGTTTTCCGCCACCTGTCGGTTTGGGTATTGCCTGTTCGGACTGATCGATGACGGATTCGATTCTGGTCGGCACAGCAAATCACTTCTTTCGAGACTTACTTCCCTTTCTGAGTCCCGTGACCCTGGAATACGCCTATTGGTATAAGAAACCTGCACATAGCCATGCGATGGTGCCTTGGATCTCATCGCTTGACCAAGGGGACCGTCGGAATCGCTCGGTTCGTCATGGCTTCGATTCGCGGTCCCACGCTGCCTTGGCACACTTTTTACATTGTTGGCGGTTGAGGTATACTCAATGGATCAACAACTTGCCTCGATATTTGTCAATGCGTCATCGCTTCTGCTGATAGGCGGTATGACGGCTGCTCTGCTCTTCCTGGGCATCGGTCTCAGAGAGATCAGAAGCGGCTTGTTGGAAGGACTGCTCTACCTTGGCGTGGCCGCCTTTTTCGCCGCTTCCCATTTCTACTACTTGTGGAATATCCCTGAAGGTTCCAGGTTTGCCGCAACGGTTGCCCACCTTGATTTGTGGGACTGGGTGACGATTATGTTTGTCCCGGCCTTGATCACAATGTTTTTGGCTCGCTCTCTGGTGGACCTGGTCAAACTGCAACGTCGCCCGGCTTTGACCCGGATGTTTTTTGGGCTGACCCTGCTCTGCTTTGTGTACATGGTTGGGGCTACCTGGCCGACCGATGCCAAAGCGATCGTTGCCGTTTTCTATGGGTTCACCTGGCTTGACCTTGAAAAGAGCGATCACTGAGGATGCCGGCTGAGATACTCCCTGAGCAGCAGTAGGTTCATCGCCGCTTCGAAATTGATCTCCGGCGGTACCCTATCTTTCCCCTCGAGAATACCTGTCAACGGCCGAAAAAAGAACTCATCAAACTCTCTTGTCTCAGCATCAAGCTTGTCCAACTTCTCCGTCATTTCCCGGGCGGACAATTCTGTCACCAAGGCCGCGAAGAGCTGCGGTCGTTCGCCACGGAACACCTCGCGCCCGTAGGCCAGCGGTACCAACCGGTACTCATCCGATGAAAGAGACAACTCTTCGGCGGCTTCGTCCGAGATAGCATTCTCCAGAAGGTCGAACAGGTTGTCGCCCAGATTACTCACCTCCACCGATCCGGCCATCGAGGGTCCTAAAGTCGACTCAAGCGACGATAGCCCAGCACTCCGCCTGACGATCAACAAACTGTCCCCACCCTCCTGCTGCACAATCACCCAGGCAGCGACACCCAGACAGACGGCCAGAGGATTGTCACAAAGGGCGCGTGACGGGTACTGCGAAAGATAGTACTCACGCAAGCAGCCATCGGTCTGGCCGAACGACTCTTGCTTGTAGTCGAGGGCCAGGCAGCTTGCGGCATGATGACCGTACCGACAGGGCTGAACGGTGAGCTTTTTGTCCAAACCGTCTAAGTCGGCTGTCACCAGTTTCAGAATGTTGGGGCCGGTATGGATGCGTCCTTCGGTCGTCATGGTTCGCTCGACTTCCATTGCAAAGCGGGCAATTCGATCATCGTAGAACTCAAACGGTTCGTCGTGCATTCGGACCGACACACTCAGCGGATCAATTGCATCAGGGCCGAAAAACCGGGATAGCTCAAAGTACCCGTACTTGCGATTGAGAGATGTCGACGCAAGTTCCGGACAATCAGCAAATCGTCGAAAAAAGTCCTGCACCATCCTCGGCCAGCTATTGTAATCGAGATACGGCATCAGCTCATAATCAGTATCGCCACGCCGCCCACCGCGACCACGGCGCCGAGGAATGCCCGCAGCGACACTTTCTCTTTGTAGTACAAAATGATCAAGGGGATAATCACCACCGGCGTCATAGCGTTCAAGGTTGCCGCCGTGCCTGTCGCGATATATCTCACTGCGACCAGTGACATCCAAACACCCAGGAAGGGACCGACCACCGCGCCGCCGGTACAGAACAGCATCGGTCGGATTTGACGCAGAGCGGTAAGTGTCGACCCCAGGTGTCCACGTAGGGCAACCAGCATCCATATCGCCACCATCGAAGTGGACATACGAACAAACGAAGCTTGAAGAGGCTCTATCTCTCCCCCGCAATGAACCATAGCATGTTTGGCCATCACCAATCCGATAGCCTGTCCGGCAGCGGCGCCCAGCCCGAGCAAGACACCTTTGGCCAGCGACCCGGCGTCGGGGTGATCGATAGAGTTGGTGTTATTGCTTCGACTACCGCGTTCCATCACTACCCAGGTGATCCCGGCTACGGTAAGACCGATTCCCACCAATGACCAGACACCGAGTTTTTCGCCCAGAAACATCCAGGCTATGATCGTCGCCATGATCGGGGCTGAGGCGTACAACAGCGAAGTCAGTCTGGGGCCGATCATCACCAGCGCCTTAAACCCACAGCCGTCGCCGAGGATCAGTCCTATCAGGCCGGAAAGAGTCAGCCAGAACAGTTGTGACTGATTGATATCCGCAGGCAGAATTCGACCGGTGGTTATCAATAGCAGAGCGGTATAGATGGCCACGGCAATCAGCAGCCGGATAACATTGACGCGGAAAGACCCGATCAGTTTGCCCGCTTCGGCAAAGAAAATGGATGTCAGAGCCCAAAAGAAAGCTGTGGCCAGGCCGGCCGCTTCACCGATGTATTCCATCCGTTGAATATAGGCGTACCAGTAGAAAACTCCTATCGGCATCTCAGGTCAGCCGGACATGAATCCGTGGGGCAGAACCGCTTCTGGTTCTGCCGTCTATCGGCGAGTGGGTGGCACCCTCAAAGCCGCTTTTGAACCTCCCCCGATTTAGTGGACACATCGAGAAGATAGGATTAAGTTCTATTTGGAGGTGTGTTTATGTCGAGGAAACGTCGTCAGTTTGACAGAGCTTTCAAAGTTGAAGCGGTGAGATTGGTTA